>JBDTWC010000635.1:0-2681 GCA_040006875.1 Acidobacteriota bacterium
CTCTCCTCGACGCCCACACGTCCGGTAGTGACGCCGCGGTCCTTCAGTCCCTGAGCCAGGCGCTCATACGGGCTCTCGTGTTCTTCCCAGACACGTACGTCGGCGGTGCCGTTGAAGGGGCTCGTGGCGAACTGCTCGCGCGCGCGCTCCTCTTCAAAGGCGGGGCAGACGACCAACGGCTCGCCCGTCTTGGGGATGACCAGTGCGAAGAGCCGCTCGCTCACGCCCCAGCGGATGCCGCTGAAGTAGAGCAGCGAGGTCCCGCCGGTGAGCATCAACGCGTCGATCTTGTGCTCGCTCATGAGCCGCCGGGCCTTCTCGACCCGCACCTTCCGTTCGTCGCGGCTGATCGGCGTCGCCTGGCTGCGCATCGAGGTCAGCGCGCTGATCGACGGCGGCAGGGCGGCCGGTTGGGCCTCAGCCGAGCCCAGGGAAAAGCTCGAGCCAATCGACCCGGCGGCCAGGGCGCCGGAGGTGAGCATCGTGCGGCGGGAAATCATGAAGTCGCTCCTTGGGGAAAGTATAGCGCGCGCCCCGCGACCGCCCGCCGGAGACTCACGGACCGTCGATCTGCGCCACAATCCAGCGCGCGGCCACGGCGGCGCCATTTACAGCGGGGCGCTCGGGTGCGGGAGGCGTCGCGGCCAGCGCGTCGAGCGCATGCTGCCACTCACCGCGCAGCAACTCGCCCTGCGCCAGGTAGGCCGAGCGCACGAACCGCGGCATCTCGCGCACCAGCACGCCGTACTCGATGAAGTGGCCGCGGTCGGTGTAGAGCAGCGCCGTGTCGTTGGCCAGACACTCGCTGATGATGCCGTAGCCGGGCTTGGTCACGACCACGTCGACGGCCGCCACCACGTCTTCGTAGCGCAACCCCAGCGCATACATCGCCGGCTCGTCGAGCGGATGCAGTGCGCCGCGCGAGGTGGCCTGAGCGAGCGGCACGCGACCGGGACCAAACGGCACGCTGGCACTGACGACCAGGGTCCAGCCGGTGGTGCGGCTGAGCGCGTCGAGATCGATGCCCGACACGCCGTAGCCGCCAAACGACACCAGCGCCAAACGGCCTTCAGGCAAGCCAAGGCGGGCCCGCGTGTCGGCCGGCGCGTGGGTGGCGCGGCGCGCGATGAAGGGCAAGTCGACGACCTCGGGGATGGTCGCGAAGCCGCCGCACAAGGGCAGGCGGAAGGCGCGTCCGGCGCGGCGGTAGACCTCGCCCAGCACGTCGGCGGCCGCGGCGCCGCCGGGATAGTCGCGGAAGATCCAGTCCCAGGTGAAGTTGCCGATGGCCATCGCCGGCACGCCGGCCAGGCGCGCGGCCTCGAGCGCGAGCGGCGGGATGTCGGCCACGACAAACGCGGCGTCGAGGGCGCGCAGCCCCTCGGCCTCGCGCGCCGCGAGCGCGGGCAAGGCGTGCGCGTAGAGATCAGCGCGACGGATCGTTTCGGCGGCGTCGAGGCTCAGGCTGTCGACCTGCACCACGCCGGGATCGGTGTCGACCGGGTCATACGCGAACGGTCCGCGCACGGTGAGATCGAAGAGCCAGCGCGGCGCCGCCGTGCGTACCTGTACCGGCCGAGTCGGCTCGGCCGCCAGCAGCGCGTTGATCACTTCAATCGAGCGCGACGCGTGGCCGAAGCCGTGGCCCGAGACGTAGTAGACGATCGGCCGCACTACGCGTCGACGTCCTGCGGGCCGTGCACCGCCACCGGGAGGGGCAGGGGCGGGGCCGCCGGCGTGAGCGCCACGGCCAGTACGTCCTGCAGCGTCTTGGCGAACACGAAGTGCATGTCGCGGCGCAGCGGCTCCGGGATGTCGACCAGATCCGCCTCGTTGATGGCCGGCAGGATCACCGTGCGCAGGCCCATGCGCCGGGCGGCGAGGGCCTTCTCGCGAATGCCGCCCACCGGCAGCACCATGCCGCTCAGCGTGATCTCGCCGGTCATGGCCACGTCTTCGCGCACCGGACGTCCGGTGGCGGCCGACAGGATCGCCGTCGCCATGGTGACGCCGGCCGACGGGCCGTCCTTCGGAATGGCGCCCGCCGGCACGTGCACGTGCAGATCCCTGCCCTGCAGGAACGCCGGGTCGACGCCGAGTGCCGCCGCTTGTGAACGGATATGACTGACGGCCGCGCGCGCCGACTCCTGCATCACCTCGCCGAGCTGGCCGGTGAGGATGATCTGACCGCTGCCTCCGGGCAGCAGCGACGCCTCGATGAAGAGCACGTCGCCGCCCGCTTCGGTCCAGGCCAGGCCCGTGGCGACGCCGGGCGTCGAGGTGCGGAACGCGACCTCCTTCTTGAATCGCGCCGGCCCGAGGTAGTCGTCGATTGTGTCGGCGGTCACGACCGTGGGCGTGACGCTCGTGATGTTGCCCGAGGCCACCACCCGCGCCGCCACCTTGCGCGCGATGGTGCCGATCAGGCGTTCGAGACTGCGCACGCCGGCCTCGCGTGTATGTTCGCTGACCACCGCGCCGATGGCGGCGTCGTCGAGGACCAGCGCGTCGGCGCTCAGGCCGTGTTCGCTGAGCTGTCGGGGGATGAGGTAACGGCGCGCGATGTGGATCTTGTCTTCCTCGGTGTAGCCCGAGAGGGAGATGATCTCCATGCGGTCGAGCAGCGCCGGGTGCACCGTGCCGAGCTGATTGGCGGTGGCGATGAAGAGCACCTTCGACAG
>JBDTWC010000636.1:0-2679 GCA_040006875.1 Acidobacteriota bacterium
CCATCGCCATGCCGTAGTCGTCGTAGGCGTCGGCGTCCTTCGCGCTGTGGCGCGCGATCTCACGGCGCGTCGCCGAATGGTCGTTGACGCGCCACAGCGAATCGCCGTTCTCCATCGGGGTGAAGGTGCCGTCGAGCGGCAGCAGCTCCAGTCCGTGGCTGGGCAGGTCGAGGTCGCGGATGATCTCGGGGCGCAGCAGCGACACCACGTAGCTGCACACCGAGAATTTGAAACCGGGGAACACCTCTTCGGTGACCGCCGCGCCGCCGAGCACGTGCCGGCGCTCGAGCACGAGCGTCTTCTTGCCCGCCTTGGCGAGATAGGCGGCGCAGGTGAGGCCGTTGTGGCCGCCGCCGATGACGATCGCGTCGTAGCGCATGGGCGACAAGTATAGGGTGGGAGGCCGCGCCGCCGTTCGGAGCGGTCTCCGCTATACTCCGCCGGTGCCGCCAGCAACGCCACGTCCTCATGCGCTGCGCGCGCTTGCCGTCGCGGTGCTCAGCTGGGCGCTCGTCGCCGCGTCCCTCTCGGCTCAGGACTTCCCGGCGCACGTCGGCAAGGTGAACGACTTCGCGAGCGTGCTGTCGCCCGCGCAGCGTGAACATCTCGAGGCCGACCTCGCCGACCTCGAACGCGACACCGCGGCCGAGATGGCGGTGGTGACGGTGACCAGTCTGGGCGGCCAGGACGTGAGCGGCTACGCCACCGGACTCTTCAATGCGTGGGGCATCGGCAAGCAGGATCGCGACAACGGCGTGCTGGTGCTGGTGTCGCCGAGCGACCGCGTGATGCGCATCGAGGTCGGCTACGGCCTCGAACCGATTCTGCCCGACGGTCTGGCTGGCGCCATCATTCGTGAGACGTTCCTGCCACGTTTCCGCGACGGCGCGTATGCCGACGGCCTGCTCGCAGGCGCGGCGCGGGTCATCGATCTCGTACGCCGCAACGAGACGGTCACACCCGAACAGCGCGCCGAGTACGCCGCCGCGGCCTTCGAGGCCTCCACGTCGTGGGGCGTCGCCGCATTCTTCGCCCTGTTTGTCGCCGTCGGGGCGTTCACGGCCGGCACCGGCGCTGGCGCCAAGGTCGTGCCGCAGGCGTTGTTCGGCGTGGTGTTTGCCGGCGGGGCGATGTTCGGCGCGGTGATGTTGGCGCCGCATGCGTCGCGCTTCGTGCTGGCGCTCCTGGGCGTGGCGGTTGCGGCCCTGGGTGTGAAGCTCGGTCAGCGTCCGAAGTGGCGGCGCAGCATTCGGGGCATGGGCCCGGGCGCGGGCGGCACGGGCTGGACGGCAGGCAGCTCCAGCAGCAGCTCCTCGTCGGGCAGCGGCAGCGGCAGCTCGAGCTCCGGCAGCTTCGGCGGGGGCAGTTCGGGGGGCGGCGGCGCGTCTGGCAGCTGGTAGTCGCGCGGGCCGGTCGCGCCTGGTCCGCGCCCCTATAATCTCCCCGTGCCCGTCGCCTCCGCGTTCCACGCCCGCACGCTGCCTCTGGCGGGCAGCCTCAGCTTCCGCGACTGGGCTGGCTTCTATGCGGTGAGCGCGTTCGAGGCTCATCACGAGCACGAGTACAACGCCATCCGCAACGGCTGCGCGCTGATCGACATCTCGCCGCTCTTCAAGTACCACCTCGCCGGACCCGACGCCGGCCGCCTCGTCGATCGCGTGATCACGCGCAACGCCGCCGCCATGGCCATCGGGCAGGTCTTCTACACGCCGTGGTGCGACGACGATGGCAAGGTGATCGACGACGGCACGGTGACGCGCGTATCAGCCGAGTTGTATCGCTGGACGGCGGCCGATCCGAATCTGCGCTGGCTCACCGAGCACGCGCGCGGTCTGAACGTGAGCGTCACCGACGTGAGTGAGCAGGTGGCCGCACTTGCCATCCAGGGGCCGACCGCGGCCCGCCTGCTGGCGGCGGTGAGCGATCTGAACGTGCACGACGTGCCGTATTTCAAGGCGGCATCTGGGCACATCGCGGGCGTGCCGGTCGACGTGACCCGCACCGGCTACACCGGCGATCTGGGCTACGAGCTGTGGATGCCGTGGGCGCAGGCACTCACCGTATGGGATTCGCTCGTCGACGCCGGTCGCGGGCACGTGCTCCGGCCGGTCGGGATGCTGGCGCTCGACGTGGCTCGCGTGGAAGCGGGGCTGCTGCTCACCGACGTGGACTTCCACAGCAGCCGCAAGGCCAGTATCGCCGCGCACATGTACTCGCCCTACGAACTCGGTCTCGGTCGCCTCGTACAGCTCGACAAGACGGCGCCGTTTGTCGGCCGCGCCGCTCTGGCGCGCGAGCACGCGGCGGGACACCCCCGGCAGATCGTGGGACTCGAGGTGCGCTGGTCGGACGTGGAGGCCATCTACCAGGCCGTGGGGCTGCCGCCGTCGGTGCCGGCCGCGGTCTCGCGCGTGGCCGTGCCGGTCTACAAGGATCGCCGGCAGGTGGGGAAGGCGACGTCAACGGCGTGGTCGCCGACGATGAAGCGCCTCATCGCGCTCGCCACCATCGACCGGCCGCACTTCGCGCCGGGCACCGAGCTGCAGATGGAGATCACGGTCGAGGCAACGCGTTACACCGCCACTGCCACCGTGGTGCCGACGCCGTTCCTGAAGCTCGCGCGTCGCACCGCGCCGCCCGCCCTGTAGCCGGATCTGCCCAGATCCCACTGCCTGCCAT
>JBDTWC010000637.1:0-2674 GCA_040006875.1 Acidobacteriota bacterium
TCACGAGCAGCGAGAGCTACTCGTTTGCCGCCTTCTACAGGCTGATGAGCGTGGCGCCGCTGCTCTTCCTGTCGGCCACGACCTACTACGAGAACCGCTTCGAGTTCTACGACCTGCTGGTCAAGCGCGGGGCCATGCTGCTGGCGACGCTCGTGGCCCTGGGTGCGTTCTTCGCCCTCGCTCTGCCGTGGCTCGATGTGCTGCCCCGCGATGGCGCCCGGCCGTGGCTCTACGCGCTGGCCGCCGTGCCCCTGATGATGGCGGCGCCGCGGCTGCACCGCGAGCTCGGTCGTCGGCTCGATCGCGCCTGGTTCGGCCGCCACTACACGCCGGTCTCGGCCGTCACCACGGTGCTGGCCTCGCTGCAGGCTGCCACTGACGAACCGAGCCTGATGAGCGCGGCCCAGGAGAGCCTCAAGGAAGTGCTCGGCGTCACCGTGCTGCTCAGTACCGCGCCGCCGGCCGCGGCCGAGGCACGGCTCGCCTTCAACCTCGAGGGCAGCGCGGCCGATCCCAGCCTGTGGGTGATCGTGCCACGGGTGCACGGCGAGCGCGCGCTGCTGAGCGAAGACATCACGCTTCTCCGATCGCTCGGCACGGTCATCACCTATCTGGTCGAGAACGTGCGTCTGCAGCAGCGCCGTCAGGAACAGGACCTGCTCGAGCAAGAGCTGCGCGTGCAGACCAGCCAGTCGGAGCTGAAGGCGCTGCGCGCGCAGATCAACCCGCACTTCCTCTTCAACGCGCTGAACACCGTGGCGTCCCTCATTCACAGCGATCCGGTGCGCGCCGATCGCGCCGTCGAGCAGCTCTCCGAAGTGTTCCGTCACACCCTGCGCCGTTCCGAGAGCGAATGGGCCGCGCTCGATCAGGAACTCGCGTTCGCTGCCGCCTATCTCGACGTGGAGGAAGCGCGCTTTGGCGCGCGGCTCGGCTACACCATCGACGCTGACCCGGCGGCCCGGCGCGCGCAGGTGCCGTCGATGCTCGTGCACACGCTGGTCGAGAACGCAGTCAAACACGGCATCGCGCCGATCCGCGGCCGCGGCACCCTCGAGGTGGTGGCGCGGGCGGCGCGCGAGCGGCTGACCATCACGGTGACTGACAATGGCCCCGGCCCGGGCGAGAGCGGACCGTCGGACCTGACGCGCCGTACCGGGGAGCACTTCGGACTGCGCAGCGTGCGCGATCGGCTGCGCGGGCACTTCGGCGCCAATGCGGCCTTCACGCTGACCCGCGACGACGCGCACGGCCTCACCGTGGCCACAATCGAGATGCCGCTCGTGGCGCCCGAGGCGCGGCTGGCCGTCCTGCGCGAGCTGCCGGCATGATGCGCGTGGTACTCGTGGACGACGAGGCGCCGGCCCGCGCCCGCCTGACGGCGCTGCTGCGCGAGCTCGACGGCGTGCAGGTCGTGGGCGAGGCCGACAACGCCGACGCCGCGCGCGCCGTGGTGGCGGCGCTCACGCCCGACGTCGTGTTCCTCGACATCGAGATGCCGGCCGAGCGCGGCACCGACCTGGCGGCGTCGCTGCCCGAGCCGCGGCCGTTCATCGTGTTCGCCACCGCCTACGAGCGCTTCGCCGTCGACGCCTTCCAGTACGACGCGGCCGACTACCTGCTCAAGCCGGTGACGAGGCCGCGCCTGCTGGCCACGATCGAGCGGCTGCGCCAGAAGCTGGCGCACCGTCAGGACACAAACCGCGAGCTCGCCGACGCGGTACGTGCCCAGGCTCATCTGCTGGCCCGCGCCCTGCCCGACGTGAGCGGCTACGAGCTGGCCGCGCGCACCTTGCCGGCTCGCGTGGTCGGCGGCGACTTCTACGATACGGCCGCGATCGACGGCCGCCTCGTGTTCGTGCTCGGCGACGTGTCGGGCAAGGGCATGGCCGCCGGCCTCATCGCCTCGAGCGTGCAGGCGCGCTGGGAGACGGCCGTGCGGCTGCGTGATCTGTCCCTGGCCGCGATGATGGCGTCGCTCAATCGCGACGTGATCGCCTCCACCGAAGGCTCGCGCTATGCGACGCTCGTGCACGGCGTGCTCACGCCGGCAACCGGCGAGCTGCGCTATGTGAGCGCCGGTCACCCCGACGCCGTGCTGGTCGCCGCCGATGGCCGCTGGTCGCTCGGTCTGGCCTCGACCGCCCCGGCCGTCGGCCTCATCGACGGCGCGGAGTTCCCGTCGGCCGTTCATACCATGCTCGCAGGCGATACTCTGGTGCTGATGAGCGACGGCGTGTGCGAAGCGCGTGACGGCGCCGGCTGCGAGCTCGACCTGGCGCGGATCGCGGCGCTCGCCACCGCGCATCGCCTGCTGCCGCCGGCCGCCCTCGCCGACGCGATCGTGCATGAAGTGCAGACGCACCGGGGCACCGATCAAGGGCAGGACGACGTCACCGTGTTCATTCTGCGGAGAACCGCTTGATCCTGCGCGCGCTGCTGGTCGACGACGAAGCGCCGGCGCGGACGCGCTTGCGCCAACTGCTCATGGAACGCCCGGGCGTCGAGGTCGTCGGCGAGGCTGAGGACGGCGTCGAGGCGATCGAGCGCATCCAGGAGCTGGCGCCCGACGTGGTGTTTCTCGACATCCAGATGCCGGGGTTCGATGGCCTCGACGTGGCCGCCTCGCTGGGCCCGTCGCGTCCGGCCATCATCTTCTGCACCGCCTTCGATC
>JBDTWC010000638.1:0-2664 GCA_040006875.1 Acidobacteriota bacterium
GGCATCGACGTGCTGCGCGCGCAGGTGCAGGTGCAGACGCAGCGGCAGAAGCGCATCCAGGCCGACAACGCGTTCGAGAAATCCAAGCTGCGCCTGGCGCGCGCCATCGGCCTGCCGCCCGGCCAGACGCTCACGCTGACCGACGCTGTGCCGTATGCGCCGCTGGCGGCCGTGTCGCTCGAGAAGGCGCTGGCCGATGCCTACGCGCAGCGGTCCGACTACCTGGCGGCCAAGAATCGCGTCGCGGCCGCCGAGGCGTCGTTGCGCGCGGCCACGATGGAGTATCTGCCCACGCTGCGCCTCGACGCCGACTACGGCACCATCGGCCAGACCGTGAGTACCTCTCACCCGACCTACACGGTGGCCGCCACGGTGCGCGTGCCCATCTTCGAGGGCGGACGCACGCAAGGCAAGCGGATGGAAGCCGACGCGCTCGCCAAGCAACGCAAGGCCGAGCTCGACGACCTGCGCGCCCGCATCGACATGGACGTGCGCGACGCGCTGCTCGATCTGACGGCCGCCGCCCAGCAGGTCGAGGTCGCGACCACGACCATGGATCTCGCCGGTCAGCAGTTGACCCAGGCGCGCAATCGCTTCGCCGCCGGCGTGGCCGGCAACCTCGAGGTGACGCAGGCCCAGGAATCGGTGGCCAGCGCCGCCGACCAGCACATCGACGCGCTCTTCCGCCACAACCTGGCGAAGGCATCGCTCGCGCGCGCCGTCGGCGCCGCGGAACAGGCCGTGACGACCTTTCTCGGAGGCACCCGGTAATGCCCGACGTTCTACGCTCCACTCGAGGAATGGCCCGCTGGGTCATCCTGGCCGCCATCGTCGTCGCCGTCGTCGTGGGCGGCATCGTGCTGGCCGGCCGCGGCCACGAAGCCACTGACGACGCCCAGATCGAAGGGCGCATCACCCAGATCGCGACTCGGGTTGGCGGCCCGATCGCGAAAGTCGAGGTGCACGACAACCAGTACGTCGAGGCCGGCGCCCTGCTCGTCACCATCGATCCGCGCGAATACGACGTGGCGGTCGCCAAGGCCCAAGCCGAGCTGGCCGACGCCAGGGCCACGGCCCAGGCCGCCGGCAGCAGCGTGCCGGTCGCGGCCGCAGCCACCTCGAGCGACGTGCGCACCGCGGCCAGTTCGGTCGACGAGTCGCGCGCCGGTATCGCCGTTGCCGACAAGCAGGTCGAGGCGGCCAGGGCGCAGCTTGTGGCCATGGAAGCGCGCGTGCGCGAGCGCCAGGCGATGGCGACCAAGAGCGAACGAGACGTCGAGCGGCTCAAGCCGCTGGTCGACAAGGAAGAGATCGCGCAGCAGCAGTTCGACGCCGCCGTCGCCGCCGCGCTGGCGGCCCGCGCCGCAGCCGAGGCCGCGCAGTCGGAGGTCGCGGCCGCGGCCACCGGTGTCGCCGTGGCCGAGCAACGCGCGCTGCAAGCACGCTCCGCCGAGGTGCGCGCCCAGTCGTCGCTGACCGCGGCGCGCACCGCGCCCGAGCAGCTGCAGGCCACCCGCTCGCGGGCCGCGGCCGCCGCGGCCCGCGTGCAGCAGGCCGAGGCCGTGCTGGCGCAGGCGCAGTTGAATCTCGATCGCGCCACCATCACGGCGCCGTCGGCCGGCATCATCGGCAAAAAGGCGATCGAGGTGGGCCAGACGGTGCAGCCGTCGCAGCCGCTCATGGCGATCGTGTCGCGCGACGAGGTGTGGGTCGTGGCCAACTTCAAGGAGACGCAGCTCAAGGACGTGCGTCCCGGCCAGGCCGCCACCGTCGAAGTGGACGCGCTCGGCGGCCAGAAGTTCCAGGGCAAGGTCGAGAGCATCGGCGCCGCCACCGGCGCCAAGTTCAGCCTGCTGCCGCCCGAGAACGCCACCGGCAACTTCGTCAAGGTGGTGCAGCGGGTGCCGGTGAAGATCGTGCTCACGCCCGGCCAGGACCCTGAGCACCGCCTCCGCCCGGGCCTGTCGGTCTACGCGTCCATCGTCACGAAGTGAGCGCCATGGACGGCGCGCCTCAGAAGACGGTCAACCCCTGGATCGTCGCCGTCGCGGTGATGTTCGCCACCTTCATGGAGGTGCTGGACACGACGGTCGTGAACGTGTCGCTGCCGCACATCGCCGGCAACCTGTCGGCGACCATCGACGAGTCCACGTGGGTGCTCACGTCGTACCTCGTGGCCAACGCGATCATCTTGCCGCTCACCGGCTGGCTGGCCAGCACCTTCGGGCGCAAGCGGCTGCTCATGGCCTCGGTGACCGGCTTCACGCTGTCGTCGCTGCTGTGCGGTCTGGCGCCGAATCTGCCTTCACTCGTGGCGTTCCGCCTGCTGCAGGGCGCCACGGGCGGCTGCATGCAGCCGCTGTCGCAGGCCATCCTGCTCGAAGCCTTTCCGCCGCAGGAACGCGGCAAGGCCATGGGCTTCTGGGGACTTGGCATCGTGGTGGCGCCGATTCTCGGCCCGGTGCTCGGCGGCTGGCTGACCGACACCTACAGCTGGCGGTGGGTGTTCTACATCAACCTGCCGGTGGGCATCGCGTCGCTGGTCATGACCAAGCTCTATGTGTTCGACCCGCCCTATCTGCGTCGCGAGACCAAGAGCATCGACTACTGGGGCATCGGGCTGCTCGCGCTGTGGGTGGGCACGCTGCAGCTGGCGCTGGATCT
>JBDTWC010000639.1:0-2660 GCA_040006875.1 Acidobacteriota bacterium
GCCGGCGTTTCTGGCCCGTGTGCTCGCCTACGACCCCAAGCAGGCGGTGGTAGCCCAGACCCTTGGCGTCGTCGCGCATGCCCTTGGAATCCTGGCCGTGGGCCGCCTGGCCGATCGCTACCAACCGCGCCGCCTGATGCGCGCCGGCGCGATCGCACTGGTGGTGCTGGCCTACCCCTTCTACATGGCGCTCGCGGCCAAGACGATTCCCTTGACCGTGCTGCTGGTCACGGCTGGCCTGGTCGCCAGTCTCGTGAACGGCACGTTTGCCGCGCTGCTCACCGACATGTTCCCGACGCGGATTCGCTTCAGCGGCGTGGCGCTGGCCTTCAACATCGCCTTCACGCTGTTCAGCGGCACCTCGCCGCTCGTGGCGACGAGCCTCATCAGCCGCATGGGCTCGCCGCTTGCCCCGGCCCTCGTCATGATCGTGAGCGGGCTGCTCACGGTCGCTGCCACCTTCGGCCTGCAGTCGCGCGGCGGACACGTACTGGCGGCCAGGGGATCTCGCGGCTAGCGACCAGCGGCCAGCAGTTCACGGACTCGACCGGGAAGGCGGCGTGCACGGAACGCACAGCGATGACAACGACGATAGGTCGACTGCGCCGATACGCCATCGCGCGCACCCTGTTCGCCCCGGGCACGCTGCCCGCCGCGCTGACGCGCCTCGGCTTCGTGCAGGCCGATCCGATCCGCTCGCCGGCGCGGGCGCAGGATCTCGTGTTGCGTCATCGCGTGGCGAACTACCGGGCCGGCGATCTCGAACGCCTCTACGCGACGCTTGGCGTCGAAGAGGACTTCTTCGTCAACTACGGCTTCGTGACGCGAGCGGCCCACGCGCTGATGCATCCGCGCGGCAAGTTCGGGGCCTGGCCGGCACCCGGCAAGCGCACCGGCGAAGCCGTGCTGGCCTTCGTGCGCGATCGCGGCGAGGTCCATCCGCGCGACGTCGACGCGCACTTCGCGCGCGGTGCGGTCAGGAACTACTGGGGCGGCTCGTCCACGGCCACCACCCACGTGCTCGATCACCTCCACTATCGCGGCCTGCTGCGCGTCACCGGCCGCGCCGCCGGCATTCGCCGCTACGCGCCACGAGACGTGCCGGCGCCGCCGCTCGACGGGGCCGCGCGGCGGGCCCGGCAAGATGCGCTCGTCGATCTGGCCGTGCGCGTCTACGCGCCGGTGCCGTCGGCCACGCTCAGCTGGCTGGTGCTGCGCATGCGCTACGCCGCGCCGCAGTGGCGACCCGAGATTCGCGCCATGCTGGCGCGGGCGAAAGCGCGCCTGAACCGGGCCCGCGTCGACGACGTGGACTGGTTCTGGCCGGCCGACGAAGCGCTCGACGGCGTCGCGGATACCGAGGGCGACAGCGCTCGGCTGCTGGCGCCGTTCGATCCGGTGGTGTGGGATCGGCGCCGCTTCGAACACTTCTGGGGCTGGACCTACCGCTTCGAAGCCTACACGCCGGCGGCCCGGCGCACGCGCGGCTACTACGCGCTGCCGCTCCTGTGGCGCGAGCGGATGATCGGCTGGGGCAACCTGTCAGTGGCGGGCGGTTGCCTGCAAACGGATCTCGGGTTCGTGTCGGGCCGGGCTCCGCGCGACCGCGCCTTTGCCCGCGGCCTCGCGGCCGAACTCGCGCGGGTGCAGACCTTCCTCGGGATCGGCGGCTGACGTCGTGATTCGCATCACCGCCGCCATCGGCATCGACGAGCGCGAACTCGACGAGCGCTTCGTGCGCGCCTCAGGGCCCGGCGGCCAGAACGTCAACAAGGTGTCGACGGCGGTGGAACTGCGCTTCGATGTCGGAGCTTCGTCGCTGCCCGGCGACGTGAAGGCGCGGCTCATCGCGCTCGCCGGAAGCCGCATGACCAGCGACGGGGTGCTCCTGGTCGACAGCCGCGAACACCGCACGCAGGCGCTGAATCGCGCGGCGGCGCGCGCGCGGCTCGTGGCCTTCGTCCAGGCGGCGGCGGTGCGGCCGAAGACGCGCCGGCCGACCCGGCCGGGCCGGGCGGCCAAGCAGCGCCGCCTCACCACCAAGAAGCATCGCGCCACGGTCGAGGGCGGCCGCGGCCGCGGCGGTCACGGCGACCAGTCGGGTCGGGCGGCTTCGGCGCGCGCGCGCAGTTGAGGCGGCGGTGCCGCTTCCAGCGAGAGCGTGCCCTCGCCGCGTGGATGGGGAAGGCGCAGACGGTGCGCATGCAGCCAGTAGCCGCCATCACCCGGCAGCCCCGGCGCCACCAGGCGTGGCTGTCCGCCGACGGCATACAGCGGATCCCCGACCAGCGGATGTCCAGCGGCCGCCAGGTGAATGCGGATCTGGTGTGGCCGCCCGGTGGTGATGCGCACGTCGATCAGCGTCGAGTCGGAGCGCCGCTCCACCACCGTGGCCGCTGAGTGGGCCGCGCGACCGTCGACCGAGGCGCCATGCACGGTGCCCAGGATCGGATGCGGCACCGGACCAATCGGCGCGGCGATCTCCTGCTCGTCCCACGCCGGGTTGCCGCTGACCAGGGCCCGGTAGTCCTTGGTCACCGCGTGCGTGCGCCACGCCTGCGCCAGCGCCGCGCCCGAGCCGCGAGCGCGCGCAAACAGCACCAGGCCCGAGGTGAAGCGTCCGAGACGATGCACCGCGTGCACATCGCCGAACCGCTCGC
>JBDTWC010000640.1:0-2658 GCA_040006875.1 Acidobacteriota bacterium
GCAGGACACCTTCGGCGTCGACACCTTCCAGATCACGCCGCTGCTCGTCGATCCCGGTCAGCAGTCGGTGGGGCTGAGCGTGAACCCGGCCGCGCGCGTCACCATCGGCAAGCGCTTGTCCGACCGCATCTATCTGACTTACGCGCGCAGCCTGTCGTCGAGCACCCGCGACGAGATCATCCTGCTCGAGTATGACCAGAGCGACACGCTCGGCTGGGTGCTGTCGCAGAACGAAGACGGCACCTACGCGCTCGAAGTACGCAAGCGGGTCACGTTCTGATGCCGGCCTCCCTCGCCGCCTTGGCGCTGGTCGTGGGCTTGCAGGCGATGTCGTCGCCGGCTCCGGCCGAGGTGCGCGCGCTGCTCGGCCGGCGCGTCACCGACGTGCGCGTCGACGCGGCCGGCGATCCGGTCACCGACACCGCCACCTTGACCCTGGTCGAGACGCGGATCGGCGAGACCCTGACCATGGCGGCGGTGCGCGAGACCATCGACCACTTCGTGACGCTGGGGCGCTACGCCGACATCCAGGTGTTCGCCAGCGCGGACGGCGAGGGCGTGCGCCTGCGCTACGCCGTGGTGCCGATCGCCCGAATCGCGCACCTGCGCTTCGCGGGTGCGCTCGGCCTCGACCCGAACGTGCTGCGCACGGAACTGGCCGACGACTTTGGCGCCCTGCCCGCGTCAAGTCGCGTTGCCGACATGGCGCGCAGTCTGGTGACGCGTTATCAGGCGCACGGCTATCCAGCCGCGCGGGTCGAGTCGCGCATCGTGCCTGACGGCCGGCTCGGCCAGGTGGTGGCGACCTTCACCGTGTCGGCGGGGCGCCAGGTGGTGGTGCGTCAGGCGACGGTCACCGGCAACGGGGGCACCGACCTGGTCCAGAAGCTCGGCCTGCAGACGGGTCGTCCGCTCGACCGCACCGCCTTCGACGACCGCGTGCGCGCCGTCGAGGACGGGCTGCGCGACGACGCCTACTATGAAGCCGTGGTGTCGGCGACGGTGACCGACGTCGCCCCCGGCCAGGTGGACGTGGCCGTACGGGCCGAGCGCGGCGACCGCGTGCACATCCTCTTTGCTGGCGATCCGCTCCCCGACGATCGCCGCCGCTCGCTCGTGCCGATCGCGCGCCTGCGCTCGGTCGACGAGGAAGTGGTCGAAGACGGCAGCCGTAACCTCGAACAGTACCTGCGGCTCGAGGGCTACCGGACGGCGACGGCGCCGGCCGAGCGGCGCCGTGCCAATGGCCAGTTGCAGATCACGTTCACCGTGGCTCGCGGTCCGCTGCACGTGCTCGGCGCGGTGACTGTCACCGGCACGGCGGGCCTGTCGCGCGCCGAACTCGACCCGCTGATGAAGCTGCAGGCGGGGGAGCCGTTTGTGGACGCCCGGGTCGCGGCGGTGGCCGCCGCCATGGCCGAGTATTACCGCGTGCGCGGTTTCGCGGCCGCGCGGGTCGCGCCGCGGCTCACGTTGCAGAGCCCAGATGCCGCGGGTCGCGTGCCCGTCGCGGTGCGGTTCGAGGTGGTCGAAGGCCCGCGCACGGTCGTCACCGAGGTGCGGTTCGAGGGGGCCACGGCGGTGACCCCGGCGCAGCTGCTCGAGTCGATGGCGCTGACCGTCGGCAAGCCCTACTACCGGCCACAGCAGGCGATCGATCGGGAAGCGATCGAGCGCCGCTACCGCAATCTCGGCTACCAGCGCGCCGCCGTCGAGGCGCTGACCGCCGCCACCGCCGACTCCACCGGCGCGGCGCTCACCTACGTGGTGCGCGAGGGCCCGCAGACCCGCGTTGACCACGTGCTCGTGAGCGGCACATCGCGCACCTCGCCCGAACTCGTGCGCCGCGAGATCACGCTCGCGCCCGGCAGTCCGCTCGGCTACGACGCGGTGCTCGAGAGCCAGCAGAAGCTCAGCGCGCTCGGCCTCTTCCGCCGCGTCCGCATCACCGAGGCGCCGCACGGCGTCGACGACACGCTGCGCGACGTGCTGGTCGAGGTCGAGGAAGCGCCGTCGACGTCGGTGAGCTTCGGCGGCGGTCTGGAAGTGGGGCGGCAGACGCGCACCGGCGCCGATGGCGGTGCCACCGATGCGCTCACCGTGGCGCCGCGCGGGTTCTTCGAGGTGACGCGCCGCAACCTGTGGGGCAAGAATCGCTCGCTCAGCCTGCTCACGTCGGTGAGCCTGCGGCCGACCGATCCGGGTGCCGACGCCGCGCCGGGGGAGAAGGGCGGTTACGGTCTCAATCAGTACCGCGTCATCGGCACGTTCCGCGAGCCGCGCGCCTTCGGCACGGTCGGCGATGCGCAGTTCAGTGCCTTCGTCGAACGCGGCATCCGATCGTCGTTCAACTTCGACCGGCGCGGCGTGCGCGCCGAATACGCCCGCCGCTTCGTCAACCGGATCGTGGCCGTGGGCCGTTATTCCTACGACTACACGACTCTCTTCGACACCAAGATCGCGGTCGCCGACCAGCTGCTCATCGACCGTCTGTTCCCGCAGGTGCGGCTGTCGTCGCTCTTCGGGTCGGCGCTGCGCGACTCCAGAAACGACGTGCTCGACCCGGAACGTGGCGGCGTGCTCGGCACCGACCTCGAGTTGGCGCTCCGTTCGATCGGCTCAGAAGTCGGCTTCGCCAAGGGCTTCGCGCAGGCCTTC
>JBDTWC010000641.1:0-2654 GCA_040006875.1 Acidobacteriota bacterium
GTCAGCGCCGCCGCACGTCGGTGAGGCCGGCGATCTCGGCCGCGCGCACGACGTACTTGCCGAGCACGTCGCACTCGAGGTTCACCTTGTCGCCCGGCTTGAGCGCGCCGACGGTCGTGTGCTCCCAGGTGTAGGGCACGATCATCAAGTCGATGCGGCGATCGTCGAGTCCGGCCACCGTCAGGCTCACGCCGTCGACCGTCACACTGCCCTTGCGGATGAAGAGCGGGGCCAGCGCCGGCGGATAGCTCACCGTCAGCCAGTGGCTTTCGCCTTCCGATCTCACGTCGTCGACCACGCCGACGCCGTCGACGTGCCCGAGCACGAAGTGGCCGCCGATGCGGCCGTCGAAGCGCAGCGGGCGCTCGAGATTCACCTTCCGTCCGCGCTCGAGCGCGCCGAGGGTCGTGACCCGCACCGTCTCGGGGCCGATGTCGACGAGAATCTCGCCCGACCCGACGACCAGCGCCGTCAGGCACACGCCGCTCACCGAGATGCTGTCGCCCGCGCGCGTTTCGGCGGCGAGCGGAGTCTCGATCCGGACGCGGTAGCCGCCGGCCATGGGCTTCACTTCGGCCAGACGCCCGACTTGCTCAACGATTCCAGTGAACATCGGCCTCGATCCAGATATCCTCGCCGCACGGCTCCGCGTTCAGTCCAATGAACCGGCTCCACGGCACGGGATAGCCATCAAATAGTGGCACACCTGAGGCGCCGACCTCGCCTGGCGCCACAATCAGGTGCACGCGGTCGACCAGTCCGGTCTCCCAGAACGCCCGGTGCAGCTGCGCGCCTCCCTCGACCAGCAGGCTGTGCACGTCGAGCCGCAGGAGCTGCCGGCACGCGTCGTCGAGGGTGGTGGCGCCGACCACGGCGGTGCCCCGGCGTTGCAACTCCCCCACCCGATCGCCGTGACTGGCGAGCGACTCTGGCGCGGTCACGACCACCACCCGTCCGGTGCCGGTCGCGGCCAAGAGTCGAGCCGCTGGCGGGGTGCGCAGCTGGCGATCGAAGATCACCCGCGTGAGCGGGCGATCCCGCACGACGTCGCGCACGGTCAACACCGGGTCATCCGCCAGGACGGAGCCGATGCCGACGGCGATCGCGTCGCTGGCGGCCCTCAGCAACTGGGTGCGTCGGGCCGCGGCCGGGCCCGAGATCGCGGTGCGCACGCCAGGCGCCGCACTGATGTAGCCGTCGCGGCTGGTCGCCGCCTTGACCACCACCAGCGGCCGCCCGCGCTCGTGCGCCGACATGAAGCCGGCGTTGAGGCGCCGGGCCGCTGCTTCTTCCAGGCCCACGTCGACGACGACGCCCGCGGCCCGCAACCGCGCGATGCCGCCGCCCGACACGCGCGGATCCGGATCGCGCGTCGCCACGACGACCCGCGCGATCTCCGCAGCGAGCAGTCGATCGGTACATGGGCCGGTGCGTCCGGTATGGCAGCACGGCTCCAGCGTCACGTACATGGTGGCGCCGCGGCCACGGGCTCCGGCCGCCGTCAGGGCCACGGTTTCGGCATGCGGATCGCCGGCCCGCTCGTGATGCCCTTGGCCCACGACGACCCCAGCAGCGTCGACCACCACCGCGCCGACCAGTGGATTGGGCGCCGTGGCCCCCTGCGCGCGCGCCGCGTGGAACAGCGCGCGCCGCATCATCCGCAGATCATCTACCACGATGGCCGGAACAGCGCATCGACGTAGGCATCGGCGGAGAACGGCAGCAGGTCGTCGATGCTCTCACCCACGCCGACATAGCGAATCGGCAGCTTCAGGTCGTGAGCGATGGCCACGGCAATGCCGCCCTTGGCGGTGCCATCGAGCTTTGTGAGCACCACGCCGGTGACCCCGGCGCTGGCCGCAAACTCGCGCGCCTGGACCAGGCCGTTCTGTCCCACGGTGGCGTCGAGCACGAGCAGCACCTCATGCGGCGCACCGGGCACTTCGCGGACGGCGACACGGCGGATCTTGTCGAGCTCGGCCATCAGGTTGACGCGCGTATGCAGACGGCCGGCGGTGTCGATGAGCACCGTGTCCACCTGGCGCGCCTTGGCGGCGGCGAGGGCGTCGAAGACGACGGCAGCGGGATCGGCGCCTTCCTGGGCGCGGACCAGATCGACACCCGCGCGCGACGCCCATACCTGCAGTTGATCGACGGCGGCGGCGCGGAAGGTATCGGCGGCACAGACCAGCGTCTTCTCTCCGTCGAGACGCAGCCGGTTGGCCAGCTTGCCTACGGTGGTGGTCTTGCCGGTGCCGTTCACGCCCACGATGAGCACGACCCGCGGGCCCGACGCCGGGCGCACGAGTGGCGTCTCCGCGCCGGTGAACACAGCGCGCAATTCCTCGGTGAGCAACCCGCGTAGTCCGGTGCCACGGCGGTGACGACGGGCGACGCCCGCAAGCAGGCGCTCGGTGGCGGCCAGACCCACGTCGGCGCCGAGCAACAGCTCTTCGAGCGCCTCGGTGGTGTCGACATCGACGCCGTCGCTCTGGCGGTCCGGCGCGTCGGCGCGGCGGACGATCTCGTCGAAGCGCTGCGCCAGGCGTTCGGCGGTGCGCGAGAGTCCCTGCGTGAGTTTGTCGAACAGGCCCATCATGGCGATCTTAGCAGGCCCCGCGGATGCCCCGGCCGCCTCCCCGCCGAGCGTCGGA
>JBDTWC010000642.1:0-2651 GCA_040006875.1 Acidobacteriota bacterium
TCGGTGGCGATTGCCGGCGTGCTGCTGGTGTTCTGCTACCTGATCGTGCCGTCGGTGGCCGGCATGCTGTTTGCCACCCGCGTGGCGCCGCGTCTGGCCATTGGCTGGGTGATGGGCGTGGCCGTGTCGATGCTGGGGATGTACTTCTCGGTGCAGTTCGACCTGCCGACCGGCGCCACCATCGTGTGCACGTTTGGGCTGGTGCTGGCCCTGATGGCCGTGGCTCGGGTGCTGTTGGTGCGCCCAGCCACGGCCTGATCGGCCGCTACTTCTTCTCGTAGACGACCTTGCCGTCGAAGATGGTCACGGCCACGCCCACGCCGGTGGGGCCGCTGATCGGCGCGGCGGCGAGGTCGCTCGTGAGCACGACCACGTCGGCCAGCATGCCCGGGGCCAGCGTGCCCTTGCGTGCCTCGTCGAACGAGGCGTAGGCGGCCCACTTGGTGTAGCCGGCGATGGCCTCGCCGATGCTGAGGCGCTGGTCGGCGGCGTTCTCGGCCTTGATGCGCGTCGAGGCGAGCCAGATGCCCTGGCCGGCCTCGAGCGGCGCCACCGGCCAGTCGCTGCCGAAGGTGAGCCGGGCGCCGCCGGCCTGGATGCTCTTCCACGCCCACGCGCGCGATGCGCGCTCGGGACCAATCGCGTCCGGCCACGGGCCCTTGGGCACGAGCTGATTCACGTCGCCGAGCGCGGCGTGGATCGGCTGCTGCGACGCGATCACGCCGAGCGCGCCGAAGCGCGCGATGTCGCTCGCCGACACCGCCTCGATGTGCTCGATGCGATGGCGGCGCCCGCGGGCCGGCGCCGGATTGGCGGCCGCCGCTTTCTCGAACGCGTCGAGCGACATGCGGATAGCGCGATCGCCGATGGCGTGGATCTCGATCTGCCAGCCGCGCTGGTCAAAGAGCGCCACCATGCGGTTCAGCTCGGCGGGCATCATGTTGGGCACGCCCGCGCTCTTGGTGCCCACGTACGGCGCCAGCATCGCCGCCGTCTTGCTCTCGATTACGCCGTCGGCGAACATCTTCACGATCCCGGTGCGCAGGGTCGGGTCGTCGCCGTAGTGGGTGCGTGCGGCGTCCATCTTGTCGAGGTCGGCCGCGGTCACACCCGGGCGGCCCGAAGTGGCGAGATACGTACGCACCGTAAGTGCGCCGGCCTTGCGTGCCTGGTCGTAGAGCGCCATTTCCTCGAGGCTGGTGCCGGCGTTCTGCACGCTCGTGACCCCGAAACGGTGCGCCTCGACGACTGCGCCGGCGATCGCGGCGCGGCGGTCCTCGTCGGTCACCTTGGGCAGCACGCTCGCGATGAGGGCACTGGCCGATTCCTTCAAGTGGCCGGTCGGCTCGCCGGTCTTCGGGTCGCGCACGATGGCACCGTTGACCGGATCCTTCGTGGCCCTGGTGATGCCGGCCAGCTTCAGCACGGCGGAGTTCACCCACACGCTGTGCCCGTCGTAGCAGTGCATCACGGCCGGATGGTCGCCGGTCACCGCATCGAGCTGCGCCCTGGTGGGACTGCCGTTGGCAAACGGCGTGTAGAGCCAGCCCCGGCCCATCACCCACGCCCCGGCGGGCTTGGTGGCCACGAAGGCGCGAATCTTGTCTTGCACCTGCGGCAGCGTGCCCAGACCGGCGAGATCGACGTCGCCGAGCGACAAGCCGCCCGACAGGAAATGCACGTGCGAGTCGTTGAATCCCGGTGCCACCGTGCCGCCCTTGGCGTCGATGACGCGCGTGGCGGCTCCCGCCAGCGCCTGGATCTCGGCGGTGGTGCCGGTCTTCAGGATGGTGGTGCCTCTGATGGCCACGGCTTCGGCGACCGAGTCGGCATCGTCCATGGTCTGGACCTTGCCGTTCAGGATCACGAGATCGGCCGCCGGGGCGGTCGTCGCGGCCGGGGTCGGAGCAGTGCCGCAGGCTGCGGCGAAAACAAGGGACGCGGCAACGGCGCAGGTGCGGATGTACATGGCGCCGCTACTCTAGCATCACTGGCGCGGTGCTCTCGGCGGCCTGCTCGGCCAGATCGGGCCGCGCGTTGAGCACGCGTGCGCACGCGTTCCAGCGCAGGCGCGCCTCGTCGTTGCCGGCGGTGCGCATCTCCTCGGCCCGGCCGTAGAAATCCATGGCTTCACGCAGCCAGTGGCCGGCCGTGCGGGCGCGTCCCGGACCGCCGCTCTCGAGCAACGCGCGGGCCCGTCGTTCGGCGACCAGCCCGCCGAAGTAGGCGCGCTCGTAGGGCGAGGCGAGCTGCGCGGCCAGATCCTGCGCCCGAGCCACGAGCTGGCCGTCGCCGCGGCTGAAGCGGTCGGTGAGCGCCAGCATCAGGATCACGGTGGCGCGCGCGTTGCCAGGATCGACGGCCAGGATGTCCAGGCAGATGCTCTCGGCCTGATCCGGTTCGTTGAGCAGGCGATAGTGCTCGGCCTTGGCCAGCGCCGCGGGAATGGCCGCCGCAGACAGCGACTTGAGCGTGATCATGGTGCCCCTCCCGATGTGAACATCCTTAGCAGTCGCGTCACCGGGTCGTAGAAGCGATCCACCACTCGCTCCTTGAGCGGGATGATGGCGTTGTCGGTGATGTGGATGTGCTCCGGACACACTGTGGTGCAGCACTTGGTGATATTGCAGTAGCCGATGCCGTGTGCGTCC
>JBDTWC010000643.1:0-2645 GCA_040006875.1 Acidobacteriota bacterium
ATCCACGAGTGGCTGGCCGAGCCGTCGACGCCGCCGCGCGTCGTGCTCAGCGAAGCGATCGAATTGGCCCGCGCCTACAGCGGCGAGCAGGCTGTCGGCTTCGTGAACGGCGTGCTCGACGCCGTCTATCACCAGCTCCGCACCGAAGGCCGTATCATCGACGAGCCGGCGCACTGAGCTTCTGCCGGCGCCGCGCGCCGGCCCGGGGATGAAACCACGCCATGTCCAACGAAGACGCCCAGACCGATCAGCGCCGGGCGAACCTCGCCGCCATCGAAGCCCTGGGCTTTGCCGCCTATCCGCATCAGTTCGCCACCACGCACACGGTGACGCAGCTGGTCGAGGGGCACGGCGCCGCCGATGGCGCCACGCTCGAGGCCACGCGGGTCGAGACCACGGCCGCCGGCCGGGTGCTGAGCATCCGCAACTTCGGCAAAGCGAGCTTCCTGGTGCTGTCCGACGGCCGCTCGCGCCTCCAGATCTACGTGCGCCAGGACGTGCTCACCGAGCGTGAGTTCGGGATGGCGAAGCTGCTCGACTTTGGCGACATCGTGGGCGTGTCAGGCTACCTCTTCCGCACCAAGAGCAACGAGCTGTCGATTTGGGCTACCTCGCTGATGTTCCTGGCCAAGTGCTTTCTGCCCTTGCCCGAGAAGTGGCACGGTCTCCAGGATGTGGAGACGCGCTACCGCCAGCGCTATCTCGATCTGATCGTCAATCCCGAGGTGCGCGGCGTCTTCGAAACGCGCACCCGCACCGTGGCGGCAATTCGCGATCTGCTGACCGCGCGCGGCTTCCTCGAAGTCGAGACGCCGATGATGCAGCCGATTGCCGGTGGTGCCCTGGCGCGGCCGTTTGTCACGCACCACAACGCGCTCGACCTGAAGCTCTATCTTCGCATCGCGCCCGAGCTCTACTTGAAGCGCCTGGTCGTCGGCGGGATCGAGCGCGTGTTCGAGATCAACCGCAATTTCCGCAACGAAGGCATCTCGACCCAGCACAACCCCGAGTTCACGATGCTCGAGTTCTACTGGGCCTACGTCGACTACAAGACGCTGATGCGCTTCACCGAGGAGCTGCTGAGCGCGGTCGCCGAACGCGTCACCGGCAGCGTCGTGTGTCCGTTCGGCGAGCACCAGATCTCGTTTGCGGCGCCGTTTCGGCGCCTGTCGCTGCGCCAGGCCGCGGCGGACGAGGCGTCGCAGCGACTCAAGCGCACGGTCACCGTCGAACAGCTACGCACCCTGGAGGGCGCGCGGGCGGTGGCCAAGGACCTGCACATCGAGGTGCCGCCCGGCGCGGGCGCTGGCAAGATCGTCACCGAGATCTTCGAGCGGCTGTGGCAGGAGCACATGATCCAGCCGACCCTGGTCTACGACTTTCCGACCGAGGTGTCGCCGCTGTCGAAGCAGCGCGCCGATGATCCCGACACGGTGGAGCGGTTCGAGCTCTATATCGGCGGCTTCGAAGTGGCCAACGCGTTCAGCGAGCTCAACGATCCGGCCGAACAGCGCCGCCGCTTCGAAGCGCAGCTGAACGATCGCGCCAAGGGCGACGACGAAGCGCATGCCATGGACGACGACTACGTCCGCGCGCTCGAGTACGGCCTGCCACCGACCGGCGGCGAGGGCATCGGCATCGATCGGCTGGTCATGCTGCTCAGCAACAGCCAGTCGATTCGCGACGTCATCCTCTTCCCCCAGATGCGGCCGCGGGACTGAGCCGTGCCCTACGAGCTGTTCGTCGCCTTGCGGTATCTGTTCGCCCGGCGCAAGCAGGCGTTCATCTCGGTCATCTCCTTGGTGTCGATGCTGGGCGTCACGGTGGGCGTGATGGCGCTGGTCATCGCGCTGGCGCTGATGACCGGATTGCAGCAGGGCGTGCGCGACCGGATGCTGGGCTCGCAGGCCCACGTCTACGTGTTCAAGACCACGGGCCTGACCGACTACCACGCCGAGGTGGCGCGGGTGGAGCAAGTGGCAGAGGTGATCGCGGCCGCGCCGGCGCTCATGGGCAAGGCGCTCATCAGCAAGGACGACCAGCAGTCGTTCATCACGCTCAAGGGCATCGATCCGGTGCTCGAGTTGCGCGTCACCGACATCGCGGGGGCGGTGACGGCCGGACGATTCGAGGATCTCGGACCGGCCACCGACGACGACCTGCCGGGCGTGCTCATCGGACACGAGCTGTCGGCACAACTCGGCGCGCGGGTCGGCGATACGGTCACACTCCTCACGCCGACCGGCACCTTGTCGCCGATGGGGGTGATGCCGCGGCAGCGCCGTCTCAAGGTGGTCGGCATCTTCCGGCTCGGCCTGTTCGAGTTCGATCAGGCCTTCGGCTACGTCACGCTCGACACGGCCGGGCGCCTCACCGGCAAGGCCGACCCCGATCACCTCGAGGTCAAGGTGCGCGACATCTACGGCGCCGCGGCCGTGGCTGAGGCGATTGAGGCGCTACCCGGCGCCGACTACATCGCGCAGCCGTGGTCCGACCTGAACCGCTCGCTCTTCTCGGCCTTGTGGCTCGAGAAGGTGGCCATCTCGATTGCCATCGGCCTGATCGTGATGGTGGCGGCGCTGAACATCGTGGCCTCGCTCGTTCTGCTGGTCATGGAGAAGAGCCGCGACATCGCCATCCTCAAG
>JBDTWC010000644.1:0-2644 GCA_040006875.1 Acidobacteriota bacterium
GCAGAGCTCGAACTCGATGACGAGCCGGGGCCCGACGACGACCCCGACGGCGAGTAGGACGACCGTCGTGCACGCACACCGCGAGGTCTATCGCGGCCGGGTGTTCACGCTCTCGACCGATCGCGTCACCCTGCCGTCGGGACACAGCGCCACGATGGACGTGGTGCGGCATCCCGGCTCGGTGGTGCTGCTGCCGATGCCCGCGCCGGATCAACTGGTGCTCATCCGCCAGTATCGCTACGCGGTCGATCGGTTCATCTGGGAAGTGCCGGCCGGCAGCCTCGACTCGGGCGAGGATCCGCTGGCCGGGGCCGCGCGGGAGTGCGAGGAAGAGATCGGACTGGTGCCCGGACGCCTCGAGCGCCTCGGGGCGCTCCTCCCCACGCCGGGCTTCTGCGACGAGGTCATGACCTTCTACCGCTGCACCGAGCTCAGAGCACCGGCCGCGGATTCCACCGCCCAGCAGGACGAGGACGAAGTGATCGAGCCGCGCACCTTCGCGCTCGACGAAGTGCGGCGCATGATCGCGAGCGGCGAGATCATCGACATGAAGACCGTGGCCGGGGTGGCCATGCTGGGCTGAGCTGCGGTCAGGCGCGCGCCGCTTCCTCCACGGTCGCGGTGTGAATGGCGACCGTGTCGTCGAAGCGACGGGCGTAGCCGCCGGCCAGCAGCACCACAATCGGCACGCCGGCCGAGCGCGCCGCCTCGAACACCATGCGGTCGCGGCGGCGCAGTCCCTCGCGCGTCAGCGCCAAGCCGCCGAGTTGATCGTCCCAGTACGGATCGGCGCCGGCCAGGTAGATGACCAGGTCGGGCAGCGTCTCGAGCACGCGGCCGAGCGCGTCGTCGAGGGTGCGGAGGTAGAGGTCGTCGCCCATGCCGCGATCCAGTCCGAGGTCGAGCGAGCTGGGCGGCTTTAGGTCGGGGTAGTTCGCGGTCTCGTGCAGCGACAGCGTGAACACACGCGGGTCGCCGGCGAAGATCGCGGCCGTGCCGTTGCCCTGGTGCACGTCGAGATCGACGACGGCGGCGCTGCCGGCGAGGCGCTCGCGCCAGGCCACGCGAATCGCGACGGCCACGTCGTTGAACATGCAGAAGCCCTCCCCGTGTCCAGCGAAAGCATGGTGGAAACCGCCGCCAAGATGCACGGCGGTGCGATCGACGCCGTCGAGCGCGAGCCGCATCGCGGCCACTGTGCCGCCGGTCATCAGGCGGAAGCCCTCGACGATCGGCGGCGTGCACGGAATCTCGAGCCGCGCCTGCGCGTCGGCGCTCAGCGTGCCCGACGCAAGCGCAGCCAGGTAGCCACTGGTGTGCACGAGGGCCAGATCGTGCCAGGTGGCCGCCTCTGGCGCGACGAAGCCGTGCGGCGCGACCAGGCCAGACGCGGTGAGGCGGTCCGCGACGGCGTGATACTTCGCCGTCGGGAACACGTGCGTGCCGAAGTCGAGCCGGTAGTGCGGCGAGTAGACGACGCGCACGCGCCGAAGCCTATTGCATGCCGGGCTGCGCGCGTCGGCTGGGCCGCTTGGCGCTCGCCGACCGCACCGGCAGCAGCGCCAGCAGCAGCACCTCGTCGATGGTGCCCACGAGGTGGATGGTCAGCCCGCTACGCAGGTCCTCGTCGAGGTCCTCGTTGACGTTCTTCTCGTTCTGCCGCGGCAGGATGATCTCGCGCACGCCGGCGCGTTTGGCGGCGAGCACCTTCTCCTTGATGCCGCCCACCGGCAGCACCCGGCCCGAGAGCGTGATCTCGCCGGTCATGGCGACGTCGCCGCGCACCGGCCGGCGGGTCAGTTCCGACACCAACGCGGTGGCCATGGTGACGCCAGCCGATGGGCCGTCCTTCGGGATGGCGCCCGAGGGGACGTGAATGTGGATCTCCGACGCCTTGAAGAAGTCGGGGTCGATGCTCCACTGCGCGGCGTGCGCCCGCACCCACGACAGAGCGGCGCGCGCCGATTCCTTCATGACGTCGCCGAGCTGGCCGGTGAGCGTGAGCGAGGCCGTGCCGCTCATGCGCGAGGCCTCGATGAACAGCACTTCACCGCCCACCGGCGTCCACGCCATGCCAATGGCGACGCCCGGGCGCTTGGTCCGCTCGGCGATCTCTTCGTCCATGTATTTCGGCGCGCCGAGCAGCTCCTGCACTACCGCCGGCGTGACCTTGACGCGATCGGTCTGGCCGTCGGCCCGACGCCGGGCCACCTTGCGGCAGATGGCGCCGATCTCGCGTTCGAGATTGCGCACCCCCGCTTCGCGGGTGTAGCCGCGGATCAGCGCGCGCAGGCCAGCATCGCTGAAGGCGAGCTGACGGGCCGTCAGGCCGTGGTTCGGCACCTGCTTGCCGACGAGATGCCCGCGGGCAATGAGGAGTTTTTCTTCCTCGGTATAGCCGGGCAGTTCGAGCACTTCCATGCGGTCGCGCAGGGCCGGCGGAATCGGATCGAGGACGTTGGCGGTGGTGATGAAGAGCACCTCCGACAAGTCGAACGGCACGTCGAGGTAGTGGTCGCGGAAGGTGTTGTTCTGTTCCGGGTCGA
Organism: Acidobacteriota bacterium; assembly: GCA_040006875.1. Taxonomy (GTDB): domain Bacteria; phylum Acidobacteriota; class Vicinamibacteria; order Vicinamibacterales; family UBA2999; genus CADEFD01. The sequence goes on from JBDTWC010000644.1 coordinate 2,547, forward strand.
GCACTTCGAGCAGCGCCGATGCCGGATCGCCGCGGAAGTCGGAGCCGAGCTTGTCGATCTCGTCGAGGATGAACACCGGGTTGCGCGACTCGGCGCGG
>JBDTWC010000645.1:0-2640 GCA_040006875.1 Acidobacteriota bacterium
GAGCGGCGAGGCAACGGCCCTGGCGCAGCAGCTCGACGCGGAGAACACGCGCCGCCGCGCCGAAGAGGCCGACATCGTCACCGCGGCACGCAAGGCCGTCGAGAGCGATCCCGACGTGGGCGCGCACACGGTGCTCGTCGTGGGCGGGGAAGGCTGGCATCGCGGCGTGATCGGGATCGTGGCCTCGAAGCTGGTTGATGCCTTCTATCGCCCGGCGATCGTGCTCTCGATCGAAGGCGGCGTGGCCCACGGCTCCTGCCGCAGCATTCCCGGCTTCGACGTGCTCGCCGCGCTCGAGTCGTGCGCCCACCTGCTGCAGCGCTTCGGCGGCCACAAGCAGGCGGCGGGGCTGCAACTCGAGGCGGCGCGCATTCCCGAGTTCAGGCGCGCGGTGAACGACTACGCGCACGCGCACCTCGGTCCCGACGACCTGCGCCCGAACCTGCACCTCGACGGGCCGCTCGACTTCGATGCCATCACGCCCTCGTTCATGTCTGATCTGACGGCCATGGCGCCGTTCGGTCTCGGCAACCCCAAGCCGCTCTTCACCGCCGGGCCGGTCGATGTCGTCGACGGACCGCGCCGGCTCAAGGAGCGCCACCTCAAGATGTCGTTGCGCCAACGCGGTCGCACCTTCCGCGCCATCGCCTGGAACAGCGTGGAGAAGGAGCCGGTCATATCCGGCAGCGGCGGCGCGCTCGAAGTGGCCTACGGGCTCGAGCAGAACGAGTTCAACGGCGCCACCTACACCGAGCTGCGCCTCTCGGACGTCCGGCGCACGACGTGAGCCCGGCTTGCACCCCTCCCGCCTATCCGGCACCATGGGCTGGGGGTTTTGATCGATGACGTCGTGGCAGCGCCGTGCGCGCCTCGTGGCCGGAGTGGTCGCCATCGCGGCGGCCGGCGGGGCCTATTGGGTGACCGGCACGCGCCGCGTGGCCTTGACCTCGCCACCGGTGCGGCCGTTGGCTGAGCAGGTCGTCTCCAAGGTGCACAAGGGCGAAGCGGCGCAGAGCACCGGCGAGCGCGAGGAGTTCTCGCTCGACTTCGCCGAGCAGAGCACCTACAAGGACGGCCGTACCGTCGCCACCGATCTCACGGCCCACGTGGCCAATCGCGGCGGCCGCAGTTTCACCATCGGCGCCAAGGAAGGCACGGTGGGCACCGACAAGTCGTCGCTGCTCATGAACGGCGCCGTGGTGCTCACCGCCTCTGACGGACTGGTCGCCAAGACCGAGAACGCCAGCTACGCCGACGGCGAGGGGATCGTGCGCGCACCTGGGCCGGTGGGCTTCACCCGCGGCAAGACCAAGGGCACCGGCGTCGGCTTCACCTACGACAAGCACCGCGACACCATGTGGCTGCTTGACAAGTCGGTGGTGCACGTGGCCGGCGGCTCTGCGTCGGGCGGCGACATGGACATCCGCTCGGGTGCCTTCGGAGAGGCCCGGCGTGACCGTTACATGAGCCTCGAACGCAACGTCCACGTGACCCGGCCCGGCCAGACCATCTCGGCCGACAACATCATGGTCTACCTGCTGCCCGATCGCGACGAGCCCGACGCGATCGAGCTGCGCGGCAACGGCGTCATCAACGGCGGCGTCGGCATGGGCAACCTGCGCGCGATGCGTGCCCGCGACGTCAACCTCGACTACGCCGACGACGGCCGTACCCTGCAGCACGCGACGCTCGCCGGACAGGCGAGCATCACGCTGGCGGGAGCCGCCGGCACGGCGACCGGGCAGCGGATGTCGGCCGAATGGATCGACGTATCGCTCGCTCCCGACGGCGCCATCACGAACTTGGTGGCGCGCGACCGTCTGCTCGTCACCCTGCCGGCTCAGCCGGGCGCGCCGGCCCGCACCATTCGCGCCACCGAGCTCACCGGCGGCGGCACCGCCGGCGGCGGGCTGACCTCGATGCACTTCTCCGGCGGCGTCGACTTCCGCGAAGGGGGCACGACGCGCACGCCGGCCACGCGTCAGGCGCGGTCATCGACGCTGACGTTGGCGTTGGCGCCGGGCGGCGTGGCCGAACGTGCCACCTTCACCGGCGACGCGCGTTTTGAAGACGACACGTTGCGCGCAACGGCCACCGAGGCCCGCTACTTCATCACCGGCGACCGGCTCGAGCTCGCGAGTCCCGAAGGGGCCACGCCCCCGAGCGTGACCGACACCGGCCTGCAGGTCGACGCGGCGGCGATCACGATCGGGCTGGCCACGAATGCCGTCAGCGCTACGGGCGCGGTGTCGAGCGTGATGCAGCCGGCGGCCACCCGCAACGGCTCGGGCGCCGGACGCACGCCCGCGCTGCTCGATGGCGGCCAGCCGCTCATCGCCAGCGCCGCCTCACTCGAATACGACAGCCAGACCCGGCGGGCCGTCTACGCCGGGCGGGCGCGCCTGTGGCAGGGCGACACCAACATTCGCGCGGAACGCATCGTGCTCGACGAGCAGAAGGGCGATCTCGGCGCGTCGGGCGGGGTCACCTCGACCCTCACGTTGCAGGATCCGCCGAATGCGAGCCCGGCCGGCACGGCAAAAGGCACGATCGCGCGTGGCGACGAGATGGCCTACGACGATGCCGCCCGCACCGTCACCTACACGAAGAACGCGCAGGTCAACGGCCCGCAGGGTGATC
>JBDTWC010000646.1:0-2637 GCA_040006875.1 Acidobacteriota bacterium
GAAGTTCTCTGCTGCATCGGTGCTGCCGGACCCGCGGTAGATGGCCACCTGCGGGTAGGGGCACAGCGGGCGGGTCCGCGCCACGGCGCCATGGACGATGCGCGAGGCCAGGATCCGGTCGGGCGGCGTCCCGGCTTCGACCCACTGCTCGAGCACGCGCACCATGTCGAACGTGTTCGGCCCGTCGCCCCCTCCGCAGTGGGCCATGCCCGGCGCCATGAAGAGCCGGTAGGAGTCATGCACACGCGACACGCCGCCGAGCGCCTGCACCACGCTGGCGTAGTACTGCGTGCTGCTTCCAGGCGAGATCTGCGGGTCGCTCCAGCCGTGATAGTGCAGCAGCTTTCCACCCCGATCGATGAATGGCTTCAGGTTGGGGTCGAGCGCGTTGATCGTGCCGCCGTCCACCTCCTCCGCGCGCACGATGTCCGACGCGAAGTTGAATCGCCGGACGTCCCAGGTCGGATCCTTGAAGACGATGAACCGGAACTGATCGAGGCCGGTCGCGCGTGCTGACGCCGTCCATCCCAGGCTGGTCCAGCCCGGCTCGCTGCCGGGCGCAAGCCCCGGGATGGGGCGATGGGTGTTCGGATTCGCGGGGGAGGCGTACATCGACCGTACCGTCTCGACCTGTGCCGGCGAGAGACAGTCGCCTGCGTCCTGGCCGCGGCATTGCAGCACCGCGGGATCGAAGGCGCACGCCGCCGGATCGTCGACGACCCCGTCCGTCACCCCGTCCCGGTCGTCACAGGCCTGCAGCACAGCGCCGTGGAGGTGTGCGATCTGCGACACCGAGAGGCGCGCCGCCTCGTTCGCCTCGAGAGTGCTCGCGAGGCGCAGGGCCTGCGCGGCCCGTCCGGTCCAGTCGAGGCCCGGCGCGCCCGCGATGATGCCGTCGAAATCGTCCGGAAAGCGCTGCGCTTCCTTCATCGCCTGCCGTCCACCCGCCGAACAGCCGTTCCAGTACGAGAACCGTGGCCCCGTTCCGTAGTGCGCGGCGACGATCGCCTTCGAGGCCACCGTCATCTCGTGCACCGCGCGCCAGGCGAAATCGACGACCTTCTCCGGGTGCCCGAGCGCAAAGCTGGCGCTGCCGCCGGCATGGCCGGTATCCGTGGACGCCGCCGCGTAGCCGCCGGCCAGCGCCGAGGCCATCGGCCCGTAGGCGATCGCGCCGCTGAACGCGCCGTTGCCGACGGCCTGGAGCTTGCCGTTCCAGCCCGCGATCGGCATCCAGACTTCGATGCGGATGTCAGAGTCAGCGGTCGGTCTCAGGGCGGCGGCGACGCGGCAGAAGGCCGGCAGCGCCCGAAAGCGGTCCGCTGGCTCACCCGTGGCAGGTGTGAAGGCGCCCGCGTCGACGACGACCGCCTGGCCGACCGTCGCGCCGGGGATCGCCAGCCGCGCGAGTGTGGCGCAGTCGGCGGCCTCGAGCGGCCCGGCCGGCATGAACGACGCCGTAGAGCACAGCGCGAGGGTCACAGCCGCGCGGGCTCGCGAGCGGATCTTCGTGGCTCCTGTCAGGGCCGAATCACCAAGGTCGAACGGTCCCAACACGTCGCGTGTGCTACGGGCAGTTGATCGAAGGATTCCACTGCGCAAACGTGCCGCTGGGGTTCGGCGCCCACGCCCAGACGTGCAGGTCGTAGTGCCACGGCATGCCGGGTACGTGGCCAGGCATGGGTCCTTGGAAGGTCTGCCCGAACAGCGACGGAGCCGGATTGACGACGACGAAGCTCGCGGGCCACGGAGTCGGTGCGAACCACGGGGTCACGATATTGGTCGCCGTGTCGCGGAGCAGGAGGGGCTGCAGATACTCAACCCCCACGAGGCGATAGTTTCCTCCGCCGGTCGGGAGATACAGCAGGACCTCAGGCTGTTCGGGGTCCAGACCGCCGTCCTGAATGAGCGTCGGATTGGGCGCGTGAACTCCCATAGCCCCCGCGGCGCTTGCGTCGCAGGGCCCGCCAACAGGCGATGCGTACCCTGCCGCAATCGCTTTGTCGATATTGTGAAAAGCTGCGGTCGCGCGGCGGACATCCGCCAACTGGGAGGCGTCGCCACCGCGGGCCTCGGTCGAGGCGTCTATGCTTGCGACAGCAGGCCCCGGCGTCGTCGGGGACGCCGCATTGCCGCACCCGGAGACAGCGATGGCCGAAAGCGCGCTTGCGAGAATCAAGCACCTGTGACCGAGTGGGATTTTCATAGGGCTGCTCCTTGAGAGAATTGACCGGGACGCGTGACTATATCGCAAATTTGCGCCGCGCCGCCGGCATCCGCGCCTCCAGCCGGGAACCGCAAGCTTCAGCGCCCGCCAGCGCGGACGACGTCGGCGCGTCGTCGGAACTCACCGCTCGGCAGCCAGGGTTTCATCCAGGACCGCGACCCATGTCGCGTAGCCACGACGGGTCGGGTGGAAGCGGTCGGTGTGGAACAGCGTGCGGTCGCGGCGGAACACCGGACCCGTGCGTTCGGCGATGGGCGCGAATACGAGGTTGAGCAGCCGTGCTGTCGCTGAGGCGGGTTGGCGTAGTCGTGGTCAACGGAACAGTCAGGCTGCGTGGACTACGACGATTCAATATTGGTGCGCCCGGCTGGATTCGAACCAGCGACCTTTGGCTTCGGAGGCCAACGCTC
>JBDTWC010000647.1:0-2636 GCA_040006875.1 Acidobacteriota bacterium
GCGGGCTTCGCGATGCCGATTCGCGTCGGCACGCCGGGTCAGTGGCGCGTGATCCACCCCACCGCCGACTGGCAGACGATGGCCAATCCCGACGCTGCCAGGTTCGCCGTAGCCACCGATCTCTATTACGTCGAGGTGGTGGTCCTCGATGCGGCGGGCTATCCGGTCAAATGAGCCGCTGCGGCGCCGGCGTCATGCCGCGGCTGCTCTTCGCTATTCATGACGGATGTCATATAATCGATCTGCATCTCGGCGGGAGCAGATCCATGAGAGTGACGCGCGAGCAGGCGGCGACCAATCGGGAACGGGTGCTGGACGCGGCCGGCACGATGTTCCGCACTCACGGCTTCGACGGCGTCGGCGTAGCCGACATCATGAAGCGGGCCGGGCTGACCCACGGCGGCTTCTACGGCCACTTCGCCTCCAAGGACGATCTGGCCGCTGAGGCGTGCGAGCGTATCCTCACCCGCGGAGACTGGCTCGAACGTGTCACCGGCACGGCCGATCCCTCGCTGGGCGAATTCGCGCACGCCTACCTGTCGCCCCAGCATCGCGATCACCCGGGTCGTGGTTGCCTCATGGCGGCCGTGGGCTCCGATGTCGCCCGTCAGCCGCGTTCCCTGCGCCGCGTGTTCACTGATGGCCTGCGGGCGCGCGTCGAGACGCTCACGGCGATGGTGTCGGGGCGATCACGCGCCGCCCGGCGCGAGCAGGCGCTGGCCACGATCGCCGGCCTCGTCGGCGCGCTCGTGCTGTCGCGCGCGGTCAGCGACCCCGAGCTGTCGGACGAGATCCTCGAGGCTGCGGCCGCCACCTTCTCGCAGCCCTGAGCGAAGCGGACTAAGGCGTCGGCGCCGTGGCGCCCTCGATCCAGCCGCCGCCGAGCGCGCGGTACAACTCCACCACCGAACCAAGTGCCTGTTGCTGCAGCGCTGCCAGGCCCAGTTCGCTCTGGAAGAGCGTGCGCTGCGCGTCGAGCACCTGCAGGTAGCTGTCGAGACCGCCCTGGTAGCGCTGCAACGACAGACGCGAGGCCTCGCGCAGCGACGCTACCAGCTTGCCCTGCGTGTCGCGTTGCTCGGCCGTGGCGCGCGACGAGACCAGCGCGTCCGACACCTCGCGCAGCGCCTGATGGATCGACTGCTCGTAGTTGACGACTAGCTCGCGCTGCACCGACTCGGCCAGCCGGAGATTGGCGCGATTGCGGCCGCCGTTGAAGATCGGGCCTACGGCCTGACCGGTGAGCGTGAACAGACCAGCGCGCCCGCTGAGCAGATCCGAGAGCGAGCGGCTCTCGACGCCGAGCACGCCGGTGAGGCTGATGCGCGGGAAGAACTGGGCCCGGGCCACGCCGATCTCGGCGTTGGCGGCGACGAGCTCCTGTTCGGCCTGGCGGATGTCGGGGCGGCGCTCGAGCAGCGACGACGGCAGCCCGGCCGGCACGAGCGGCGGCATGGGCAGGCTGGCCAGTGCCTGACCGCGCGCGATCTCGCCGGGCGCCATGCCGAGCAGCACGCTCAGCGCGTTCTCGGTCTGCGCAATGGCGCGCTGGAGGCCGATGATCTGACCGTCGACGGTGAGCTGCAGCTGCTCGGCCTGACGCACGTCGAGCCCGGTGGCCACACCACGCGCGCGGCGCAGATCGGTGAGGCGATAGCCGTTGGCGGCCAGTCCGCGCGTGCGTTGCGCGATCTCGAGCTGCGCGTCGAGCGAGCGCAGCGTCAGGTAGGTCTGCGACACGTCGGCGACGAGGGTGGTCAACACGCCTCGCCGGGCGTCCTCGGTGGCGAGATAGCGCGCCTTCGCGGACTCTTCGAGGCGGCGCACGCGACCCCACACATCCACTTCCCAGCCCACGCTGAAGGCGGCGCGCACAGACTCGATCTGGCGCGGCGCCCCGGGCGGCACGACCGCGGCGCCGATCTCGGAGCGGCGATTCGCGGTGCCCGACACGCCGGCATCCACGGCCGGCAGGCGGTCGGCGGTCGAGATGCGGAAGCGCTCGCGCGCCTGGAGCACGCGCTCCGCGGCCATGCGCACGTCGGCGTTCCGCTCCAGCGCCGTCTTCACCAGGCCGGTGAGGACGTCGTCGTTGAAAAGGTCGAACCACTTCGTGTCGGTGAGAGCGCTGTCGGCACTGGTCCCGGTGCCCGGGGCAGCGCCGTCGCGATAGGCGGCCGGCATCTCGATCGCCGGACGGGTGTAGTGCGGACCGACGGTGCAGCCCGCGGTCAGCGCGCCAACCACGATGACGGTGGCGACGCGGGTCATGACTCGGCTCCCACCGTGGCCGCCGGCGCGGCCTCGGCCACTCGCCCGCGCCGCTCGGCCCACCGCTGGATCACGCGGTAGAGGGCCGGCACGAAGTAGATGGCCAGGAACGTGGCCGCGATCATTCCGCCGAACACCGCCGTGCCCAACGCGCGGCGCGAGGCCGATCCGGCGCCCACTGCGGTGACGAGCGGCACGACGCCGAGCACGAAGGCGAACGAGGTCATCAGAATCGGGCGGAAGCGCAGGCGCGCGGCATCGAGCGCCGCCTGTTCCACCGTTTCGCCCTGCTCGCGCCGCAGCTTGGCGTACTCGACGATCAGAATCGCGTTCTTGGCTGCCAGGCCGATCAGGGTGACGATGCC
>JBDTWC010000648.1:0-2620 GCA_040006875.1 Acidobacteriota bacterium
CACCCGGTGCGCCCGGCGCGCCCGCTCGGCCCCCGCCGCCACCAGGGCCACCACCCCGCGCGGCCGGCGCGGCCGTGATCCCCGCCGCCACGGCCTGATCCATCGTCGTGATCGTGGCCGGCAGCGGCTTGCCGAGCGGATCGGCAATCGACCCACCGTGTGCGGGGTGGAGCAGCCGGCTGCGGTACTGGATGCCGCCATTCGCGCCCGCCGCGGAGAGCTTCACCTCGACCTTGAGCGTGAAGTCACGCATTACCGCACCAGGCCCGATGTAGTGGAGGTGATGCTGCCCCGGCGTCTTGGTCGTGTCGGCGTGGAGCATGCCGTCCTGAATCGACCACACGTCCGTCTCGCCGAGCCAGTTCGTGAACGTCCGACCGTCGAAGATCTTCGTGAAACCGGTGTAGTCGTCGTAGGGCGTCTTGACTGTGGGCGGTGCGAACGCCACCCCTCCGCCACCACGACCTTGACCCGCCGGCGGCGCTGGTGGCGCGGCGCCCTGTGCGAACGCGGCTGTTGACCACGCCACCATCGCCGTCGCGATAACCGTGGCAGAAGCGACCGCAGTGCGAACTTGCATAAATAACTCCCTCATCGATGAAGTATTGGAACCGATCGTGTGAATGGTAACCGAAGAGAGAGGCCCGACCTGTCACTTGAATCGGGCGGGCTCAGGCGGTCACGCGGGCCCCGGAGCGATCGAGGCGTTCGACATATCGGCACCCGCTCCGTCCGACCCCGGTCGAGCCATATTCTGCTACGCTCTTCACACCATGACTCGAACGATCAACGCCATTTTCGCGGGTGTCCTGCTGCTTTCTGTCCCCGGACTGGCGCGCGCCCAGGCCACGTCCTACGCCGTCACGCTCGTGCCGCCGGACCACGGCAAGGTGCAATTGAAGCCGGCGCTGCCAGCCGACGGCAAGTATCCCGGAGGCAGTGTCGTGACCGTAACGGCGACGCCCGACCAGGGCTATGCGCTGGACTCCGTGTGGTACTCCGTGCCGGGCCGCTTCGGTCAGATGTACCACGAGGCGATGACGTCCGAGGTGAAGGTGACGGTCGATCAGGACAAGCGTGTCGGTGCGTCCTTCGTCCCGGAGTCCGTCGTCAAGGACATCACGGTGAAGCACGACATCGTCTACGCCAAGCCGGGCATCAAGCCCCTGAAGTACGACGTGTTCACGCCGAAGGGGGCGCGCAGCCTGCCGATGATCGTCATCATTCATGGCGGCGGCTGGGCGGCGAACGACGAAGACGTCATGCGTGGGCTCGCCCGCGAGCTGGCGAGGGACGGCTCGTTCGTCGTCGCCAGCATCGACTACCGGTGGGCTGGCAAGGCTGACGGTGACGCCACCGGCAACACGATGGCCGATCTGATCGACGACGTGTTCGGCGGCATCGCCCATATCGTCGAGCACGCTGCGGAGTATGGCGGCGATCCGACCCGGGTCGGCGTCACGGGGGACAGCGCCGGAGGCCACCTGGCGGCGGCCGCGTCGCTGATGACCAACATGATCGGATCGCGCGGCTTCGGAAAGACGCCGGGGGTGTTCGAGTTCATGCCGAGCTACCTGCCGAAGGGAAAGACCGCCGAGCAGGTGCGGGACGAGCTCTCGAAGGCGATCAAGGCGGCTGCGCCGAGCTACGGAGTGTTCGGCGCCGCGCTGCTCAGCCCGTACTCGGAGGAGCACGCCGACGATCAGGTCTGGAAAGAGGCGATCGCGCCGCTTGGCCACGTTCCCCCGGCCAGCCAGCGGGCGGTCCCGCAGTTCCTGACGCGGGGCACCCAGGACCGGCTGATCACGGACGTCGCAGTGAAGGAGTTCGTCGACGCGCTGGTCAAGCAGGGGCAGCGGGCCGAATACGTCCAGGTCGGCGGCGCCAGCCACGCCTTCTTCGACTGGAAGCCGGACGCCGCCACGAAGGAGACGTTCGCGAAGTACGGCGTCTACTACGCCGCGGCCATGAAAGCGTTTTTCAAGTCGGCTCTGTAGCGCGGCGCGCGCCGAGCCATGCCGACACCCGCTGCACCGACCACACTCTCGCCGGGCCCCTTCTCCCGTTTCGTGTCCATGCGCCCTGGCGAGGGGCGCATCGTCGCATGGTCCTGGCTGTATCTCTTCTCCGTGTTCACCGCCTACTACGTGATCCGACCGATCCGTGACGAGGCGGGCCTGGCGGGCGGCGTCGCCAACCTGTCGTGGCTGTTCACGGGCACGCTGCTGGCGATGATCGCGGTCAATCCGGCCTTCGCGGCGCTCGTCAAGAACCTGCCGCGGCTCCGCTTCATCGGCATCACCTACCGCTTTTTCATGTTGAACCTGCTGGTCTTCCTGGTGCTGTTCCGCACCTCGACCGGCGAAGCGAATATCTGGGTGGGGCGCGCGTTCTTCATCTGGGCCTCGGTCTTCAACCTGTTCGTCGTGTCCGTGTTCTGGGCGTTTATGGTGGATCTCTTCACCAACGAGCAGAGCAAGCGCCTGTTCGGCTTCATCGCCGCGGCAGCCACCGTCGGCGGCCTCCTCGGCTCGACCGTAACGGCGAGCACCGTGCAGACCGTCGGGGCGCCGGCGCTGCTCCTCGTCTCGATCGCGCTCCTCGAGCTCGGCGTCTTCGC
>JBDTWC010000649.1:0-2620 GCA_040006875.1 Acidobacteriota bacterium
GTCATCCCGCTGGTCGAGCGCATGGACTACCTGGGCCCACAGTCCAACAGCCTGGCCTACTGCTTGGCGGTGGAAAAGCTCCTCGCCCTCGACGACCAGGTGCCGCAGCGCGTCAAGGACATCCGCGTGCTGATCGCGGAGCTGCAGCGCCTGAGCAGCCATCTGGTCTGGTTCGGCACGCACGGCATGGAGATCGGCGCCATCACCGTGATGCTCTACGCTTTCCGTGAGCGTGAGCTGCTCATGAACCTCAACGAGATGCTGGCCGGGTTCCGATTCTTCCCGAGTTATATCCGGGTCGGGGGCCTGCGCGAGGACCTCCCGCGCGGCTTCAAGGAAGAGGTCACCGCGTTCCTGGATCGCTTCCCGGGCAAGCTCGACGAATACGAGACGATGCTCACCAAGAACCCGATCTGGCTGGACCGGACCCGTGGCGTCGGCATCATCTCGCTGGCCGACTGCTACCAGTGGGGACTCTTCGGGCCGATCGCCCGCGCCGCCGGCGGCGACTACGACGTGCGCCGCGCCTTCCCCTACTCGGGCTACGAAACCTACAAGTTCGACGTCATCGGGGCCAGCAACGGCGACGTCTACGACCGCTACATCACGCGTGTCGCCGAGATGCGTGAGAGCGTCAAGATCTGCCGCCAGGCGCTCGAACGGATCGACCCGGTCGGGGACTGGCAGGTGGCCGACCGCAAGATCGCGCCGCCGCCCAAAGACGAGGTCTACACCGAGATGGAAGCGCTGATTCAGCACTTCCTGATCTACTCGCAGGGCTTCAACGTGCCGGCCGGCGACGCCTACGTGCCGGTCGAAGGCCCGCGCGGCGAGCATGGCTGCTACGTGGTGTCCGACGGATCGAACCGCCCGTGGCGCGTGCACATGCGCTCGCCCGGCTTGATGGCCTGTCAGGCGCTGCACAAGTTCGTGGTGGGCGGGATGATCGCCGACGTGGTCGCGGTGATCGGCTCGCTCGACGTCGTGATGGGAGACGTGGATCGATGAGTTTTCATCCCGCGATGCCGTACGGCACCGAGCGGTGGCATCGCTCGGAACGCAAGACGCTGCCCGAGGGCCCCGAGTTCGCCTTCACGCCCGAGCGTCGGGCCGAGTTCGAGCGGCTGGCCGCGCAGTATCCGCCGGAACACCGGCGTTCGTCGGTGCTCTACGCCCTCTACCTGGCGCAGGACCAGCAGGGCTACATCACCAACCAGGTCACCCGTCACGTGGCCGAAGTGGTCGGCATCACGACCGCCGACGTCGAAGACGTGGTCAGCTACTACGTCATGTTCCACCGCAACCCGGTCGGCAAGTACGTGCTGCAGGTGTGCACCACGCTGTCGTGCGCGCTGGCGGGAGCCGAACGGGTCATGGAGCGCCTGGAGCAGGTACTCGGCGTCAGGGCCGGTGAGGTCGACCCATCGGGCCTGTTCACCATCCAGCAGATGGAATGCCTGGGCGCGTGCGACAAGGCGCCGGTCGTGATGGTGAACAACGAGCATTGGCACGAGTGCCTGCAGCCCGAACAGGTGCCCGGCTTCATCGACGCGATGAAGAAGGACGGACTGAAGGCGCTCAGCGGCTGCCACCTCGAGGTCGAGAAGCGCAGCGACGCGGCCGGAAAGAGCACCGTGCCGGTGCAGCCGGCTTCAGTCAACGGCTACGAACCCGTGCTCACGAAGTACGCGTTCACGCCCGGCGGCAACACCCTCGAGCACTACCTCGCCAATCAGCAGGGTTACGAAGGTTTGAAGAAGGCCCTGGCCATGACGCCGGACCAGGTGATCGAGACGGTCAAGGCGTCGGGCCTGCGCGGCCGCGGCGGCGCCGGCTTCCCGACCGGACTCAAGTGGCAGTTCGTCGACAAGAAGTCGCCCAAGCCGAAGTACATCGTGTGCAACGCCGACGAGAGCGAGCCGGGCACCTTCAAGGATCACTTGCTGATGGAGCGCAATCCCCATCTGCTCGTGGAAGGCTGTCTCATCGGCTGTCACGCGATCGGATCGCACGCCGCCTATATCTACATCCGTGGCGAGTTCTATCACCTGTTCGCCCCGCTGCAGAAGGCGATCGACGACGCGCGCGCCCGCGGCTACCTGGGCAAGAACATCCTGGGCAGCGGTTGGGACTGCGAGGTCTACCTGCATCGCGGCGCCGGCGCCTACGAAGCGGGTGAAGAGACAGCGTTGCTCGACTCGCTCGAAGGGAAGCGCGCGCAACCGCGCTTCAAGCCGCCGTTTCCGGCCGTGGCCGGCCTGTGGGGGTGCCCGACGGCGGTCAACAACGTCGAGACGCTGTGCAACGCACCGCTGGTGCTGACGCGCGGCGCCGAGTGGTTTGCCGCGCTCGGTCCGGAGAAGAACGGCGGACCGAAGCTGTTCTGCGTCAGTGGTCAGGTCAAGCGCCCGGGCGTGTTCGAAGCGCCCATGAAGGTCTCGCTCAAGGAACTGATCAACGACTACGCCGGCGGCATGCGCGACGGCCACACGATGAAGGCGGTGATTCCCGGCGGCTCGTCGGTGCCGATCCTGTTGCCCGACCAGATCGACATTCCGGCCAGCTTCGACGACGTGCAGCGGGCCGGCTCGCTGCTCGGATCGGCCGCCATCATGGTGCT
>JBDTWC010000650.1:0-2619 GCA_040006875.1 Acidobacteriota bacterium
GAGACGTAGAGCACGTTGTCGATCATCAGCGGCGTGTTCTGGAAGTTGCCAGGCCGGGTGCCAAAGGCTTCGAGCGGACCTTCCTCCGGCTTCCACTCCCACACCTGGGTCAGTCGGGCGACGTTTTCCCGATCGATGTCGGCGAGCGGTGAGAACTTGCTGCCGCCGGCGTCGCCGCCGTAGATCGGCCACTCCTGCATCGCCGGCTGCGTGCTGGCAGCGCGAGTGAGTGCCGCGACGACAAGCAGGGCGAGCAGAGCCGGACGCGCGCGCATTCGCTGACCTCGTTACTTCGTCGCCGGTTCGCGCCGGTAGACGCGACCGCCCTTCATCACGAACGACACCTTACGGAGCGTCGTGATGTCGGTCAGCGGATCGCCGTCCACGGCCACCAGATCCGCCTGGAGACCGGGCGTGAGCGCGCCGATCTCCTTGGCCAAGCCGAGTGTTTCGGCGGCAAGTGAGGTGGCGCCGACAATCGCGTCCATCGGCGCCTGACCGCCGTCCTTCACGCGCGTGATGATCTCGCGCGCGCTCTGGCCGTGCGCGCCAGCCACCGCGTCGGTGCCCATCGGCATCTTCACCTTCGAGGCGAGCGCCCGCTTGAACATCGGGTAGTTCTGCGGCACCTGCTTCTCCATGAAAGCGAAGCCCTCTTCGTTGTAGTTGCCGATGCCCAGGTACTTCGCCTTGTTCTCGACGTAGTTCTGCAGCACCAGGCCGATGTTGGGATCGAAGTAGACGCCGTGCGTCGCCATGTAGGCGAGCGTGGCGTCGCTGATGCCTGAGCCGTGCTCCACCTGGCTGCAGCCGGCCTTTGCCGCCGCCATCGCCGCGCCGTCGCTCTGGGCGTGCACGAGCGTGCGCAGGCCCTGGGCCTTGGCCTCGCCGCAGGCCGCTTCGAGCTGCGCGTCGGTCATGGTCTGGGCACCGCCGTCGCGAATGCTCTTCGAGGCGAAGATCTTGATGACGTCGGCGCCCTCCGCCTTCTGCTTCTGCACGTAGGCGCGGATCTCGGCCGGGTCCCCGGTGCGCTCGTTCATCGAACCAAGCGACGACAGGATGCGAGGGCCGGGCAGGACACCGCGGTTGATCGCGTCGCGCAGGTCCTTGTCCCCGGGCGCGCCCACGCTCTGCACGGTGGTGAAGCCGTTGAAGAGCGTAGTCCAGGCGTTCTCGGCGGCGTAGAGCGCCATCTCCGCCGGCGTTTCGCCGCGGTTGCTGGCACGACCGTCCTTCCCGAAGTGATAGCCGATGTGCACGTGCACGTCGATCATCCCCGGCAGAAGCGTCGCGTTCCCAAGATCGTAGGTGACTGGCCCGGTGCGCTGATCGACACGCACGATCTTGCCATCGGCGATCTCGACCGTGGCGTCGCGGAGCATCGCGCCCTTGCCGTCGAGCACGCGCGCGGCCCGCACGGTCAGGGTGGGGCGCGCCTGCGCCATGACCGTGGAGCGAGCGCCGCCGGCCATGCCGGCGACGAGAGCACAGACGACGAACAGTTGCCGGGTCATGCCGTGGATCCTCTTTAGAACGAGATTCGGCCGCCGAGACGCAGCAGCCGGCCCATCACGATGGCCGACGGCCGGCCGAGCGACCCGCCCACCGTCTGGTTGGCGTTGGTGATGGCGTTGTTGTTGAAGACGTTGAACAAGTCGGCCATCGGCTCGACGCGCACGCCGCGCACCTCGAAGGTCTTGGCGACGCGCAGGTCGAGCAGGTTGATCCACGAGTAGCGGAAGTCGCCGCGCTCGGCGACCTGGACGCTCTGCGTCACCTGGGTCAAGCCGGGCACGATGCTGGTCGTCACCACGTAGGTGCGCGTCTGGGGCAAGCCCGACGACGAGCGCAGCGAGCCGGCGAAGTTTACGCCTGCAGGGAACGCGTAGCTGAAGCCGGCCCGAACCTGATAGGGCGAGTCGAAGCCGATGTTGCCGCGGTTGTTGACGCGCAGGTTGGGGTTATTCAGGTCGCCGGCGTCCTGGTCGCCGAAGTTCTGACCGATGGTCACGCCGCCGAACACGTTGGCCTTGGCGATGCGGGTCGTGAACTGCGCCTCGACGCCGTGGTAGCGCTGCGAGAGCTCAGGCAGGGTCTTGAGCACGTTGCGCACCAGGCCGCGCGTGGCCGGATCCTGGTTGTAGACGGTGAGCGAGGTGCCGTCGAGCGGGTTGCTGATGGTCACCGGCGTGTAGGCGGTGCTCGGCACGGCGTCGTTGACGGTGGTGTAGAGATCCCAGAACTTACGGCCGAAGTAGGCCAGCATCACCGAGGTGCGGTCGCCGATCTGGCGCTGCACCGACGCGTTCCATTCCCACTGGTACGGCCGCTTCAGGTTCTCGTCGACAAAGCCCAGGCCGGGCTGGAGCGAACCGGTGCAGCGGTCGAATGCGATCTCGCCGGTCTGCGCCGTCAGGTCGCCGTTGCCGTCGGCCCACGGGCAGGTCTGGAACGCGATGTTCTTCTGGTTGAGCGGCTGCACCAGATTGGCGCCGGCCAGTCGGTCGTAGCGGCTGAGACCGCCCTTGACCGCCGTCTTGCCGTCGCCCATCACGTCCCACGACATGCCGAAGCGCGGCGAGATGGTGTTCCAGTTGACGATGTTCTTCTGCTCGG
>JBDTWC010000651.1:0-2618 GCA_040006875.1 Acidobacteriota bacterium
ACTGGGTCGCGCGCGCGGGCGCCTTCGTCTACGAGCCGCCGGGCGAGATCCACACCCTGGTCGTCGAGCCGGGCTTCGACGAGATGATCACGTTCTTCAACATCAGCGGCGCGATGGTCTACGTCGACGCCGACGGCGCGAGCACCGGCTACGAAGACGTCCACACCAAGATCGCGATGTGCAGGAAGCACTACGAGGCGTGCGGCCTCGGCGCCGGCTACGTCGACCAGTTCGTGCGCTGACCTGCCATGGCGTCGCAGACCGCCCTCAAGGACGAGCACGAGCTCGAACTGCTGATCGCGTCGCGCTTCGCCATCATCGCCATCGAGACCCAGGAGGAGCAGCGTGCCGTCGAGCTGCTCAAGCGGTGCGGCTCGCGCCTCGGCCTGCCCCTTTTCACCTGGTCGATCACCGGCGGCTGGAAGTCGACCTCGATGCAGGTGCCGCTGACGACGCCGCTCGATCCGGCGTCGGCGCTGCGCCACGTCGCCCAGGTGCGCCAGCCGGGCGTCTACGTGCTGCTCGACTTCCATCCCTTTCTCGGCGACCCGCTGCACGTTCGCCTGATGAAGGAGATCGCCGTCGACTACGACCGAGTGCCGCGCACGCTGGTGCTGATGAGCCACCATGCCGAGATTCCGCCGGAGCTCGACAAGCTCACGGTCCGCTTCGCGCTGTCGCTGCCCGACACCGAAGGCATCCGCGAGATCTTCCGGCAGGAGGTCGATGCCTGGCAGGCCCGCAACGCGCCGCGCCGGGTCGGTGCCGACCGCGAGGCCTACGCCGTCGTGCTGCGCCACATGCGCGGCCTGACCGAGCCCGACGTGCGCCGCCTGGCGCGCCAGGCGATCGAGCACGGCGGCCAGATCGACTTCACCGACGTGCCGCGGCTGATCTCGCAGAAGCACCAGATCCTGAGCCGCGACAGCACCCTGTCGCTCGAGATCGACTCCGGCCGACTCGCCGACGTCGCCGGGCTCAAGTCGCTCAAGCTGTGGCTCGAGCGGCGCCGGGCGCCTTTCCTCGACGATTCCGCCGCCACAGCGCTCGATGTGCCGAAAGGGCTCATGCTGGTCGGCGTCCAGGGATGCGGCAAGAGCCTCGCGGCCAAGGCCGTGGCGAGCGCCTGGAGCGTGCCGCTGATGCGCCTCGACTTCGGCGCCCTCTTCGATAAGTTCCTGGGCGAGACCGAGCGCCATTTGCGCGAGGCGCTCGCCGCCGCCGACTCGATGGCGCCGTGCGTTCTCTGGATCGACGAGATCGAGAAGGGACTGGCGAGCAGCAACAGCGACAACGGCGAGTCGCGCCGCGTCCTCGGCACGCTGCTCACCTGGATGTCGGAACGGCGCAGCCGCGTCTTCATCGTTGCGACGTCCAACGACATCGAGGCGCTGCCGCCGGAGCTGATCCGCAAGGGCCGGTTCGACGAGATCTTCTTCGTCGACCTTCCCGACGCCGCGTCGCGCCACGAGATCTTCGCGATCCATCTCGGCAAGCGCGGCCAGGACGTCGCAGCCTACGACCTGGCGCGCCTGGTGGCGCTGACCGACGGCTATTCGGGCGCCGAGATCGAGCAGGCGGTGATCTGCGCCATCTACGATTCACGCGCGGAGCAATGCGCCACCGGCACCGCCCACGTCGCGGCCGAGATCGCGCGCACACGGCCGCTCTCGATCGTGATGGCCGAACGCATCGCCGCGCTGCGCGCATGGGCCGCCGACCGCACCGTTCGCGCCGATTGACTGTTTCATTCAGACCACTGCCCAGGAGGCCACCGATGATCCGCCTTCCCCGCCTCCTCGCCGCATCGCTGCTCGGCATCGCCGCGGCCCGCCAGCTCGTTCACGCCGCCGTCAGGCGCAAAGGTGGAGTGATGCTCCCGGCGCGACCGGCTCACGGAACCAGCACCAGGATCCAGTTGACGAGAGCGCGCGCGTCGGCTTCGCTGACCACCGCGGCGTTCGGCGGCATCGCGACCTCGCCGACCTTGCCCGCCCAATGGCGCGCCTGCGGATTCGAGCCCGTCATGACCGTGCGCGTGAGCCGCTCGAAGGCGACCGGGTCGTCGCGGTACTTGATGGCGACGTCGCGCCAGGCCGGCGCGATCGGCGCCAGCCCATCGGCGCGCGGCGGCGGCGGCACGAGGGTGTGGCACGCCATGCAACCGCTCTTCGTCGCCAGCTCGAGCATCGCCCGGCCGTACTCGGCCGGCGTGGCGAGGACGGGGGCGGCGGCGACGAACAGCGCGGCGACCGCGCACTGCGAGAGACGCATCGAAGTTCTCCGGAATCCGGTCGAGGCTAGGCCGTCGCACTGCTGAGGGCTTGACGTGGGTCAACGAACGACCGAGCTCGACGTCGCCGCTGCCTTCGCGCAGGCGCACGAGGTCGCGTGGCCGCGCGACCCGCACGCCGTGCCCGCGCCCGGGCAGCCGCCCTGGGGCGTGCACCACGACGACCCGCCGCCGTTCGATCGCCTGCGCGGTCCGGTGCACCCCCGCGGGCCGCAATCGGGCGTGATCCGGCAACACGGCGAGGAGATCGCGGCGTGGGGCGAGCCGGAGCGCGCCGACCTCACCTTCAGCGTCGCCAAGACCTACCTCGCGCTGCTCGCCGGCG
>JBDTWC010000652.1:0-2615 GCA_040006875.1 Acidobacteriota bacterium
ACCACCTACGCCTTCAGCCTGGTGGTCGCCATCTTCATCGCCGGCCTGGCGCTCGGCGCGCTGCTCGGGCGCAAACTCGCCGACCGGGCTACCCAGCCGATGGCCGGCTTGGCCGCGGTGCTGGCGCTGGCCGTGATCGCCGTGGCGATGTCGGCCTGGACCATCGACGGCGGCCTCGGCTCGATGGCCAGCGCGGTGGCGGCGCCGCAAGCGACGTTTGAGTCGATACTGATGCGCCAGGTGCTACTCGTGGCCGCATGGCTGCTGCCGCTGGCACTGGCGTTGGGCTGCGCCTTCCCGCTCGCCATCAAGGCCGGCACGGGTCGTGACGAGACTCTCGGCGCCGACCTCGGCCTCATCTACGCCGTCAACACCATCGGCGCGATTGCGGGATCGCTGGCCGCGGGCTTCGTGCTCATTCCCGTCTGGGGACTGCACGGCAGCCTGCGCGCGCTCGGCGTCGTCGCCACCGCCGGCGCCGTGGCGCTGGTCTTCGCCGGCGCGGTGCGCGGCCGCGCCCGCATCGGGGCGCTCGCGGCGGGCGCGCTGGCGGCCGCGGCCACCGCGGCACTACCGCAGTGGAGTCAGACGCTGATGTCGAGCGGCGCCTACAAGTACGCCTCGTCGATGTCTGCCGAGACGCTGCGCGTGTCGCTCGCCGCCGGACGGCTGCTCTATTACAAGGAAGGCGCGGTCGCTACAGTGTCGGTGCGCGAAGCCGCAGGCACGACCTCGCTGGCCATCGACGGCAAGGTCGATGCGTCGAATGCCGGCGACATGCTCACGCAGCGTCTGCTGGCCCACGTGCCGCTGCTGCTCCACCCGGCGCCACGCACCGCCGCCATCCTCGGCCTCGGCAGCGGCGTGACGCTCGGCTCGGCCCTGCGTCATCCGCTCGAGCGCGTGGACGTGCTCGAGATCTCGCCCGAGGTGGTCGAGGCGTCGCGCTTCTTCGAGCTCGAGAACGGGGCCGCGCTGCGCGATCCGCGCACGCGCCTGATTCTCGGCGACGGCCGCACCCACGTCATGCTCGGCCAGGCGAAATACGACGTGATCGTCTCGGAGCCGTCGAACCCGTGGATGGCCGGCATCGCGTCGCTCTTCACGCGCGAGTTCTTCGTGTCGGCCCGGGCCCGCCTGGCGCCAGGCGGGGTGCTGTGCCAATGGGCGCACACCTACGACATCAGCGGCGAGGACCTGCGCTCGATCGTCGGCACCTTTGCCTCCGTGTTCCCCGAAGCCACGTTGTGGCTGGTCGGCGATGGCGACGTGCTGCTCGTGGGTTCGAACGCGCCGCTCGGCCCGCAGGTGGCGGCCCTGCCCGAGCGCTGGGCCGCGCGCATCGAGGCCAAGGCGGATCTGGCCAGCGTGGGCGTGCGCGATCCCTTCGGCGTGCTGTCGCTGCTTGTGGCCGAGGGGCCGGCGGTGAGCCGGTTTGCGGGCACGCCGGTGCTGCAGACGGACGACTACGCCGGCGTTGAGTTCAGCGGCCCGCGCGCGGTCTTCTCGCACGTCGGCGTCGACAACGCCGCGGCGCTGCGCGCCCTGGCCGCCGAACAGCCGCTCGCGGTCGTGACCGCGGCCCGGCGCGCCGCTTCACCCGCCTCCTGGCGCGACCGCGGTTGGATGCTGCTCGACGCCAGCGCATCCCGGCCCGCCTGGTCCGACTTTGAAACCGCCGTGCGGGGTGATCCCACCGATGTGCGCGCCCTGGACGGCTTGGTCCGGGCCGGAGCCGCCGCCAGCCTGCAGCCGCAGACGCTGGCGGTGCTGCGCGAGATGGCCGCGCCGCCGGCGCGGATCGAGGCCCAGGTGGCGCTGTCGCGCCTCCTGGCCTCCTCTGGAGGGTTGCAGGAAGCGGCCCAGGTGGCCTACGCCGCCGTGGAACGGCAGCCGTCGCATCTGGGCGCGCTGGAGCAGATGGCCTCGGTGCTCGCCGACGTGAATGACCGAGAGCGACTGGAGCCGGTCGTGGCGCGGCTGCGCATCGTCGCCCCTGAGGCCGACGCCACGCGCTACTACACCGCCACCCTCTTCTTCATGGAGGGCCGCACCGACCTGGCCATCGCCGAGGCGCGGCGGCTCACCATCGCCAATCCCACGCATGCCAAGGCGCAAAACCTCCTCGGTGCGGCGCTGGCCACAGCCGGGCAGCGCGACCAGGCCCGCGACGCCTTCCAGGCGTCGATCAAGATCGATCCCCGCGACCCGGCGACCTACACCAACCTGGCCCTGCTCGAGTTGGAAGGCGGAAACCGGGTCGCGGGACTGCAACGGCTGGCTGAAGCACTCACGCTCGATCCGACGTCGGCGGCGGCGCGCGAGGCCTTCGACCGCGAGAGCGCACGCGGGCCGGCGAGCTGACCCGTATCCAAATCAACGAAGCCCGATCCAGCCGGGCGTCCGACTCAACTCAACTCCGCAGCCCTTCCGGCCGATTCGTGCGGCGCCGGGTGACGAATTCCGACCGGAATCGATACGTCATCGAGGGAGCGTCGCAAGAAACGCCGCTTGTATCAGCGAAGTGTCGTGGGCACGGAACTTGCGAAGGCGGAGGAGAGGGAGAGCGAGAAATGAGCGTTGTCAAGCTCCTTGGGTTCGGCACGTTGCCATGC
>JBDTWC010000653.1:0-2613 GCA_040006875.1 Acidobacteriota bacterium
CCCGCTGATTACAAATCAGCCGCTCTACCGGGCTGAGCTACGCCAGCCAGACGAAACAAGGAATGGTAGCACGTCCTGTGCCAGAAGTGCAACCGCCCGTGTCGGAGCGATTGGCATTCCGGAGGCCGTGGTGCCGGGCAGACTTCTCGCGACCAGTTCTATCCTCCCCCGGAGTGCAGACGGCGGGCCTTACGAGCCCTGCCTCCCCCGGTTGCGCTGGCGGACCGCCTCGAACAGCAGAATTGCGGCGGCCACCGATACATTCAAGCTCCCGACGTGCCCTCGCATTGGAATCGAGGTCAGCCGGTCGCACCGCTCCCGAACCAAGCGTCGCAGGCCAGAGCCTTCGGCTCCGACCACGATCGCTGTCGGCAGCGTGAGGTCCACGTCATCGTAATGCAGTTCGGCCTCGGCGTCGAGTCCCACCGTCCAGACCCCGAGTTTCTTCAGCTCTTCGATGGCCCGGGCCACGTTCACCACGTCGGCCACGGGCACGTGGTGCACCGCTCCGGCCGACGCCTTGGCGGCCCCGCCGTCGAGAGGCGCCGCGCGCCTGGTCTGCCGCACCAAGCCGGTAGCGCCGGCGGCGTTGATGGAGCGCAAGATGGCGCCGACGTTGTTTGGATCCTCGACGCCGTCGAGGATCACGATGAGGGGCGGTCCATCGCTGCCGGCGGCGAGGGATTCGAGCGTGGCTTCGGGCGCTGCCTGCGTGCGGGCGATGACGCCCTGGTGCACGCCGCCGTGCGACAGGCGCCGGACCGTGTCCTGATCGACGATGCGCACGGCCACGCCGAGCGCGCGCGCCTCCTTCAGCAGATCGCGCAGCCGATCGCCCTGGGGCGACACCGCCATCACTTCGGAGGCGCGGCCGGTACGGAGCGCTTCCAGCACCGGGTTGATACCGTAGATGATCATGAATTGGGGCGAGGGCTAGGGCGACGGTGTCACGTCGTCGAGGGCGGCGATGAAGGCGGCGGCACGCTCGCGGATGCCGAGCACAGGCACGAGGCCGTCGTCGGTCGTGAGCGATGCGGCCTGGTCAATGGCGGGCACGAGCACGTCGAGTTCGAGGCCGTCGGGTTCGCCGGTGGACACGAGCCTGATGCTGTGGAAGAGCACCTTGCCCTTGGCCCCGGCTTCCCCGCCCACGCGCTTGGCGAGATCACGGAAGGCCGCCTTATCGGTGAGTCGCGGCGCTGCCGCAACCGCCAGGGCCCAGGCGCGCGCTACCGCTACGGCGCCGGACTGGGTGGCTTCGGCGCGCACCTCATCGCGGCCGAGCGCGGCTACGGCGTCATAGGCGAACACCTGTGCCAGCCGCTCGGACACGTCGCTCATCTTGTCGATCGAGGCTGCCACCGGCGGCACCACCATTCTCAGCCACGCGGTCAGCGCCGGCGACGGCGCGCCGTGCAGCCAGCCGACGCGTTCCAGGAAGCGCCGTGCCAGCTCGGCGAGCCGCTCGGGCGGCGCGCCCTTCAAGTAGTGACGGTTCACCCACGCCAGCTTCGCTTCGTCGAAGACGCCGGCGCTGTGGCCTACCGCATCCAGATCGAAACGTGACGCCAGCGTGGCCAGGGGCAGCACTTCGTCGCCCTCACCCGGTGACCAGCCGATCAGCGCGAGGTAGTTGGCCAGCGCCTCCGGCAGATAGCCCTTGGCCCGGAACTCGGCCACCGACGTGGCGCCGTGCCGCTTCGAGAGCGGCGCGTGGTCGGGCCCGAGCACGAGCGACAGGTGCGCGAAGGCCGGCGGCGTCCAGCCGAACGCCTCGTAGACCAGCAGCTGCCGCGGCGTGTTCGAGATGTGATCCTCGCCGCGCACCACGTGCGTGATGTGCATCAGCGCGTCGTCGATGACCACCGCGTAGTTGTAGGCCGGAATGCCGTCGCCGCGCACGATCACCGGATCGCCGATCACGTCGGTATGGAACGACACCGGTCCGCGCACCAGGTCGGCGAAGGTCACGACCCGGTTGGCCGGCACACGCAGGCGCACGGCCGCGCGCTCGCCGGCGGCGAGCCGGCGCTCGACCTCCGCGGCAGTGAGAGCGCGGCACGTGCCGGGATACTTCGGCGGCAGCGAGGCGGCAAGCGCCGCCTGGCGGTCGGCTTCGAGCCTCTCCGGCGCACAGAAGCAACGATAGGCATGGCCCTCGCGGAGCAACTGCGCGGTGTGGGTGGCGTAGAGCTCGAGACGCTCCGACTGTCGGTATGGACCAGCGGCGCCGCCAGCGTCGATGCCTTCGTCCCAGACCAGACCGAGCCATTGCAGGTCGTCCTTGATGGCGGCTTCGGCGGCGGCGGTCGAGCGCTCGCGGTCGGTGTCTTCTACGCGCAGGATGAAGGTGCCGCCGTGACGTCGCGCCAGCAGCCAGTTGAAGAGTGCGGTGCGCGCGTTGCCGACGTGGAGGTGGCCGGTAGGACTCGGAGCGAAGCGGACTCTCATGGGCGGGGCTCCGGGCTCGGAACTCTGGGTTCGGACGTGCCGTCAGTGCCGAGGAGCAAGGCCACGGCGTGGCAGGCCATCGACTCGCCCCGGCCGATGCTGTCGACGCGCTCGTTGGTCTTGCCCTTGACGCTCACCGCCGACACGGCGACGCGCAACGCG
>JBDTWC010000654.1:0-2613 GCA_040006875.1 Acidobacteriota bacterium
TCGGCGGCCTCACGGCCGCCGTGCTGGAGCTGTGCGACCGGTTCGACGACCAGGCCCGCGCGATCGTCGCAGACGACACGCTCTACTTCGAAGAGAGCATCCTGACCGGGGTGCGCGCCGACTGCCCGACGCTGTTCCGGTTGTTCGCGTTCGACTCCTGGCACCACGAAGGGTGGGCGAGTCACGATCCTGCGCAGACCAATTTCAGCCAGTTCTTCGACCTCATGCTGCAGACGCCCGCCGGCACACCGGCGCCGCGGTTTCCGTGGGACGTGCCGGCGCCGCTCGGGATCACTGCGGGATGACGAGTGCGAAGAGACTGGATGGCTGCGAGGACTGGTCGTCGTCGGTCGTGTGGGGTGCTGACTACACCTGATCTTCAAACAGCCTGGCGACGGCTTCTTGCGTTCGCGGCCACAGACCCCGCCGGCGCCACGCGTCGAGCTCGACCCGAGCGCACGCGGCGGTGTCGCGCTCGAATACGGCCACGAACGCTTCGGCCTGCGTGCGGTCGAACAACGTGAGGTTGCTCTCTTCGTTGTGGGCGAACGAACGGTTGTCGAAGTTGGTCGTGCCCACGGTCAGCCATTGCCCGTCCACCACCATGACCTTGTGGTGCAGCATGCTGCGGTTGTATTCGAGGATCTCGATGCCGGCCGCGAGCAGACGGCCGTAGCGGCTGATGCCGTTCTGGCGGGCCAGCCAGTTGTCGTTGCGGCGTCCGGACACCATCACCCGCACGCGGACGCCGCGCCGGGCCGCCTCGACGAGCACATCGAGAGCCACCTCGTCGGGCACGAAGTACGGATTCGCAATCTCGATCGTATGGCGCGCGCCGGCGATCGCCAGGTAATACAGGGTCTGGACGTTGGAGCCGCCGGTTTCCGGCGAGCTCAGCACCACTTGCAACGCATGCGGTCCGCTCGGCTGCACCGTCGGGAAGTAGAGCGCTCCGCTCACCAGTTCGGAGTTCGTGCGCTGCCAGTTGTGCGCAAAGCCGCTCTGCAGTCCGGCCGCGGCTGGTCCGCAGAAGCGCACCTGCACGTCACGCCATTGGTCCGGTCCGCGCGCGTCACCGCGCCAGTGGTCGGCGATGCCGGCGCCGCCGGTGTAGGCGATGGCTCCGTCGAGGATGAGCGACTTGCGATGCGTGCGATTGTTGTAGTTGCCGATCGTGCGCAACGCCAGCGGGTTGTACCAGGCGATGCGGCAGCCGGCCGTGTCCAGCACTGCGATGATGTCGTCGCCGATATCGGCGGCCCCGACTGCATCGAGCAGGATCATCACCGGAACGCCGGCCCGGGCCCGTTCCGCCAGCGCCTCGGCGAACTGGCGACCGACCTCGCCGGCCCAATAGATGTAGGCCTCGATGCAGATCGAGGCGCGCGCGCGCCGGATGTCGTCGAGCATCCGCGGATAGAAGGCGTCGCCGTTGTGCAGCAATTCGAAGGAGTTGCCGGCCACAAACGGCGCTCCGGTTGCGCCGGCCAGCGTCGCCAGGAATTCAGGAGATGCCACCGCGACGTCGCAGTCGAGGCCGAAGCGCGGCGGCCACGCCCGCGGCTCGAGCAGCCGCGCCACCGTGGCCACGCCGGCCCGGGCGGCGGCCCAGCCCCAGTGGCCACGCGCCGCCATCGCGACGGCGGCGGCTCCCCAGGCCCACCACGTCCACACCGCTCGACGGACCCGCGTGAAGAGGTCGGAGCGGCCCTTGGGCCGCGACGCGCGAGCGCGCGATGCCGGACGGCGCCGCGCCCGCGCCGCGCGCCAGATGCGCGGCTGGCTGCGCGGCCGCGGCGTTCGCCCAGCTCGTGCGGGGGAATCGAGCGCTTCCACCGTCATCGCCGGCCGCTCCCGTGTAGCGTGAAATCGTGAAACGCAGGCGGCCGCCTGCGAAGCAGAACTACGCCATCCCCCCTAGTCGAAGAACCACGCGAGATCGCTGAGGTCAGCACCGGCAAGTCCTGCAGTCCGGCGGCCGCCCGGCCGCGTCAGCGACCGGGGCGCCAGACACATGGCGCATTGTAGATGAACGCGGCCTTCAGCGCCGGCGCCAACGATCAGCGCACGCCGCATCCAGGTGTCCAGTCTGCGTTGCACGATACGGAGCCTCGATTCAAGTGAAGAAGGGACGCTGGACATCCCCTCGGCCCACGGCCGCCTTCTGAGGAGGGCGCAGCCTCATCAACTCACATCACTGCACGTAGAGGACGGCGGCGAGCCGCACGGCGGTCGGATTGGTGGCCCAGGTGGGCGTGACCCATTGCAGTTCGAAGAAGTCGCCGGCGGCCACCGTGATCGACAGCCCGGAGTTGCTGAAGGTGGTCACGACCGCGGTATTCGTCACGCCTGCCGCGACGAGGGTGTTGGTCGAGTTGTTCAGGCGGAAGTTGATCGTCGACGTCTCGCCCGACCCCGGAGTGCCAGCGTTCGAGAACGCGCCGTAGACCGCGGTCACGGTGCCGCCCTTCGGAATGTAGCAGCGCGCGGTGCCCGCCACCGTGGACGCGGTGAGCGCCGGGAAACAGCCGTAGTAAAAGGTCGAGTTGTCACTGGGATTGAAGCCGGACGACGAGCCGACCTGCAGCGCGTAGCCGCCAGTGCCGGCCGGTC
>JBDTWC010000655.1:0-2601 GCA_040006875.1 Acidobacteriota bacterium
GCTCGTATGCGCCCACCCGGGTCAGCCATCGACCGCGCTCGAAAACCGGCTCACCACAGTGATAACAGCCGCAGAGTTGATGGTCCATCGACGCGCGCTCCTCAGCGCCAGGGCTGCAGGCAGACGTCGATGACGTCGTGCAACCGGGCCAGCGGGTCGGTCCGGGCAATGCCGGCCACGCCGAAGACGATGATCAGCACGCCGGCGGCGAAGCGGATGCGCTGGCGCCCGAGCCACCCGGCGCCGCGCTGCACGAGCCAGCCGAGCAGCAGCAAATTGGGCAGCGTGCCCAGGCCGAACGCGAGCAGCAGCAGCGCGCCGTTGGCGGCGCTTCCCGACACCAGCGCGGCTACCAGCACGCCGTAGACCATTCCGCAGGGCACCCAGCCCCAGATCAGGCCGGCGGCGAGCGCGCCGCGGGCGCCCGGCGCGCGCAGCACCCGGGCGGCGCGCGGCGCCAGGCGCTTCCAGGCGGCGGCGCCGAAGCGTTCGAGCGGCGCCAGCCGGCCGGCGCCGAGCACCAGTGCCAGCCCGAGCACGACCATCACCAGGTTGGCTGCGACGAATGCCGTATGCTGCACCGGCAGCACGTGCTGCGCCAGCCAGGCTGTCGAACCCAGGCCACCGACGATCGCTCCGGCTACCCCGTAGCTGGCAACGCGCCCGATGTTGTAAGCGAGCGGTTGCAGGCGTGACGGCGGCAGCACGGCGGCGCCGCGCCCGTCGAGCGCCTGGATCGGAATGATCCGATGGCGTGCGCCGAGCACTGCCACGATGCCGCCGCACATCGATGCGCAGTGCGCCCCGCCGAGCAGGCCGAAAAGAAATGCCGACATCAACGAAAAGCCGATCAAGGCTGGTAACCTTTCCTCGGACCCTGCCGGGTCCTCCTGACGGGATTTCGCAGCGATTAATTATACGAGAGCGGCGCTCGGCGCCGCTTGCACCATGTCAAGGACTCTGCACATCGATGGCGAGGGGGCGCTGCGCACGCTGGACCAGACGCTGCTGCCCTTCGAAAACCGCGAGATCGCCCTGCGCAGCGCAGAAGATTGTCGCCGCGCGATCGCCACCATGCAGGTGCGCGGCGCGCCGCTGATCGGTGCGGTCGGCGCCTGGGGGCTTGCGTTTGCGTTGCGCGAGGATTCTTCGGACGCCAACCTGGGCGAGAGCTGGCAGCGCCTGGTGGCTGCTCGCCCGACCGCCGTGAACCTGCGCTGGGCGCTCGAGCGCGTCCTGCATCGCGTCGCGCCGCTCCCCGCGGCACGGCGCGCCCAGGTAGCGCGCGACGAGGCAAGCGCCATCTGCGAGGGTGACGCCTGCTGCAACCGGCAGATCGGCGAGCATGGCGCACGTCTGCTCGAAGCGCTGCGCGCCGCACGAGGCGCCAGCAGCGATCCGGCGCAACCGCTGAACGTGCTCACGCACTGCAACGCCGGGCGCCTCGCTACGATCGCTCACGGCACCGCGCTGGCGCCGGTGTACACGCTGCACGAGCGGGGCGTGCCGGTGCACGTGTGGGTCGACGAGACCCGGCCGCGCAACCAGGGCGCTTCGCTCACCGCCTGGGAGCTCGCGGCGCGCGGCGTGCCGCACACGGTGATCGTAGATAACGCGGGCGGCCTGCTGATGCGCCAGCGGCGCGTCGATGTGGTGCTGGTCGGTTGCGACCGGGTGGCCGCCAACGGCGACGTCGCCAACAAGATCGGCACCTACCTGAAGGCACTCGCGGCCCGCGACACCGGCTTGCCGTTCTGGGTGGCGTGCCCGGTTTCGACCATCGATTCGTTGGCCGCCGATGGCGACGCGATTCCAATCGAGGAGCGCGACGCGCGCGAGGTCACCCACGTGGCGGGCCGATTGGACAACGGCAGGATCGGCGCCGTGCAGGTCGTTCCGGATGGCAGCGCGGTGGCGAATCCGGCCTTCGATATCACGCCGGCCCGGCTCGTGAGCGCGCTGATCACCGAGGTCGGTGTCTTCGAGGCGTCGCGCTGCGACGTGGCGCGGGCTCTGGCGGGCATCGCCAGGAGCGAGGAGCGATGAGCGAGAACGACGCCACGCCGCCCGTCGCGACGAAGGACGAGCCCACCGGGACGAAGAACCACCCCACCATGGCCGCCAGGACGAAGAACGATCCCGTGCTGGCCACCGAGAACGAAGCGCGCCAGGCGCTCATCGATGCCTGCCTGCGGATGGCCGCGCTCGGCCTGAACACGGGCCGCGCGGGCAATGTATCGGTGCGCTGGCATCGGGGCGGCCCGCGTGGCGCGGGGATGCTGATCACGCCGGCAGCCATGCCCTGCGAGACGATGGTGATCGACGATATCGCCTGGCTGCCGCTCGATATCGATGATGAAGCGGTGGCCGGCGGAGGGGTTGCCGGCGCCCGCCCCGGGCTGCGCGCGTCTTCGGAGTGGCGGTTGCACCGCGATACCTACCTTGCTCGCGCCGAGGTCGGCGCGGTGGTCCACGCCCATTCGCCGGTCGCATCGGCGCTCGCCTGCGTGAAGCTCGTCCAGGAGCACGGTATTCCCGCGTTTCACTACATGATCGCGGTTGCGGGGGGCGCCGACATCCGGTGCGCGCCGTATCGCCTGT
>JBDTWC010000656.1:0-2599 GCA_040006875.1 Acidobacteriota bacterium
ACCTGAGCACGGAGTTCACCACCAGCTCGGTGCTCGTGGCCGACAAGGTGAACATCCTCACTCAGCCGCTGTCGCAGGACGAGGCCCGCGAGCGTCCATTCGCGTTCGGTCTCCAGGAGCTCGAGCCGGCCGCTGACAACATCTTCACCAAGGCCGAAGAGCTCTCCATCTTCTTCCAGGTCTACAACCCCGGTCTCAACGCCAACGGCAAGCCCAACCTCACGCTGGAATACAGCTTCCTGCGCAAGGAAGGCGCGGACGAAAAGTTTTTCAACAAGACCAATCCGCAGGACGTCAACGAGACCAACCTGCCGCCGCAGTTCGACCCGGCGAAGTTCCCCGTGCCCGGTGGCATCACCGTGCCACTGAAGAGTTTCGCTGAAGGCGACTACCGGCTCGAAATCAAGGTCACCGACAAGACCTCGAGCAAGGTGCTCACGCGCAGCGTCCCCTTCGTCGTGAAGGGCTAGCAGGTTCGAGTTCGACCGTCCGCTCCGCGTGCGCCGCGCGGAGCGGGCGTTGTCAGTTGACTGGAGCTCCCCATGATCGCCCATCGCGTCTGGCTCCTTTCGGCAACTGCTCTCGGCTTGATCTGTCTCGGTGGTGACACCGCGCAAGCGCAAGCTCTGCCTCCCGCTGCTGGGGCCGACGTGGTGCGGGTGGCGGCGGTCACGGCGGGTTCAATCTACGGCGCGGTCCTCGATGAAGCCGGCGAGCCGATCGGCGGCGCCGTGGTGTCGGCGCTCGGCGGTGCTACCGCCTTTGCCGTCACCGACCGGGCCGGCGCCTACAGTCTCGCCGCGTTGCCGCCGGGCCCCTACGTAGTGCGGGCCCATCACGACGGGTTCGCCGGTGCGCGCGGGACTCTCATCAACGTGCGTCCCGCCAGCCGGGCCCCGTCGTCGTTCACGCTGCGGCGCACCGACGATGCCCCCAACGTCGTGGTTGCCGGTGTGGCGGCCGACGCTCCGGCCGAAACCGCCGCGCGCGACGAGAGCCCGCTGGCCTGGCGGCTGCGCCGCCTCACCCGCAGCGTGCTCAAGGAAGAACAGCAGACGGCACCGGTCGACCTGCAGGCCGACGACGACTGGTTCCTCGAAGACTCGCTCCGGTTCCTGGGCCGTGCGGTGGAGTCATCGGCGCGCTTTGCCGCTTCGGCCTTCACTGAGTGGCCGCTCTACGGACAGGTCAACCTGCTGACGGCCACGGCCTACGACGACTCGGGCGAGGTCGTCGACTTCGGCCGCTCGTCCGGCGTGGCTTTCTTCGCGGTAGGCGCTCCGGTGGGCGCCCACGCCGACTGGTCGGCGCGGGCTTCGATGAACAGCGGCGACGTCACCTCGTGGACGATGGCCGGCGACTACATCACGCGGGCGCCCGCTCGCAGCCGCATCACCGCCGGCATGACCTACAGCCTGCAGCGCTATCAGGGCGGCAACTTCGCCGCCCTGCAGGCCGTGCCCGACGGCCATCGCAAGGTGGCGTCGCTCTCGGCCGCGCACGAGTTCGACCTGACGCCGCGCTGGACCATCGGCTACGGCGCGCGCTACGAACACTACGACTATCTCGACGGCTACGGCCTGGTCAGCCCGTCGTTGAAGGTCTCGTTTGCGCCGGTGGCCTCCGTGCGACTGCATGCCAAGGCCTCGTTGCACCAGGTGGCGCCGGGCGCCGAAGAGTTCGTGCCTCCAGCCGATGCGCAGTGGGTGCCGCCGCAGCGCACCTTCTCGCCGCTTGGACAGAACCGCTTCGCCACCGAAATGGTGCAGAGCTACGAGCTCGGCGCCACGCGGCAGTTCACCGGCTTTGCGATCGGCGTGCGCACCTTCCGTCAGCACGTCGACGACCAGCTCGTCACCGTGTTCGGCGCTGCCGATCCCGCGCGTCTTATCGCGGCCGGCGGCCACTACGGCGTGGCCTCGGCCGGCGATGCCGACATGCGGGGCTGGGGGATCGGCCTCACCCACAACCTCTCGGGCTACGTGCATGGTCGGATCGACTACACGCTGCTGAACACCAGTTGGCAGGCATCGACCGGTGCTGATCGCGCCGCACTCGCCGCACAGGCGCCGCGTGCGTTGCGGCTGCCCAACGAGCGACTGCACGACGTCACGACCACGCTCGAAGCAGAAGTGCCGCAGACGGCCACGCGGTTCTACGTGCTCTACCGCCTCAACTCCGGCTTCGCCGGGGATCCGGTGGCCCTGCAGAGCGCCGACGGACGCTTCGACATGCAACTGCGGCAAGGGCTGCCGTTCATGAGTGGCGTGAAGGGCGACTGGGAGATGCTGCTCGGCGTGCGCAGTCTGTTCCGCCAATCGGTCGAAGACCGCTCGATCTACGACGAACTCCTCGTCGTGCGCGCCCCCAAGCGCGTCATCGGCGGGATTCAGGTCCGATTCTGATTTCAGCTCCCGAACTCCCGCTGAACCGTTCGTCCAGAAATTGGGTAGCCGTCGTCCAATCGCTTGGACCGCACGCAGGTCTTGCCTCTTTCTGTCTATCTAAACCACTGACTTGTATAGCTTTGGGCGCGCTCCGACTTTCCGGATCGTGGTATGCCGTTTGCACCTGAGCGGGTCCTAAGCACCGCGATGTC
>JBDTWC010000657.1:0-2595 GCA_040006875.1 Acidobacteriota bacterium
ATCGACACCATCTGGCCGATGTTCGGCGTGGCCAACCAGCTGCTTGGTTGCGTGGCGCTCGCCGTGGCGACCACCGTGCTCATCAGTACCGGCAAGGCCCGCTACACCTGGGTCACCATCGCCCCGCTGATCTTCCTGGCGGTCAACACCTTCTACGGGGGCTTCCTGAACATCCGCGACAACTACTGGCCCAAGGCTATGAGCGATGTCGGTTCGGTGAGCACCCAGGGCTACATCCTGACCGGCTGTACCGCGCTGCTCATGGTGCTCGCGGTCGTCATCCTCGTCTCGGCGGTGTCAAAGTGGTCGAGCCTGCTGAGCAACGGCCGGGCGCCGGTGCCGGCCGAAAGCTAGCCGATGGCTGGGTGGCTGCGGACGTGCGTGCTCGCCGTCCGCCGTCTTCTCGATCTGGGCGTGCTCGATCCGCCCGCCAGTTGATGCATTCCCCCCAGGGTCCAGGTGGACCCTTCCGACCGGCAGGCTATCCCCCAGCCCGTCCGCGGCCAGGCCCTGTAGCCCGGCCAGGCTCCCGCCGATAGTTCACATACTGGCGCTTGGCTACAGCCTCCCCCGCGGCCGGGCCTTCACTCGTCGTCAGTCTGCCAGCCAAGGGTCGGAATCCATGTCCAAGCTTCAGTTGCCCGGTCTCGTCGCCGCCACCCTCCTCGGCCTGAGTCTGTCGGCCGGCGTGGCGCAGGCGCAATACCGGGTGCCCGCCTCCTCCACCGCGATCGGTGAGGACTATCACATCGAGCTCTCGTTCAACTTCTGGAACCCCACGCCCGTGCCGATCATCTCGAGCGAGGCGCTCGGCATCCTCGGCAGCGACATCAACCTGGTCGAGGATCTGGGCATCGAGAAGAAGCGCCTCAAGGACCTGCGGCTGGTGCTGCGGCCGGCCAAGAAGCATCGCTTCCGCATCAACTTCCTGCCCATGAACTACGACGCCGAGAGCCAGGTGAAGCGTGAGTTCGTGTTCAACGGCTTGCGTTATCGCGTCGGCCTGCCGGTGGCCACGACGGCGCAGTTCAAGGCGTGGCGCTTTGGCTACGAATACGACTTCCTCTATCGCGACCGCGGCTTCCTGGGCGTGCTCCTCGACGTGAAGTACACCGACATCAACGTCGGCCTCAACAGCCCGATCGGCGACGAGTTCACCAAGGCGGTGGCGCCGATTCCGACCATTGGCGGGGTGGCCCGGGTCTATCCGGCCAAGAACGTGGCCCTCAACGCCGAGGCCAGCTACTTCAAGATTCCCGATGCCGCCTCGGACGAATACAAGGGCCGCTACGTGGACTTCGACGTCTACGCCACCTACAACCCGCACAAGAACGTGGGCGTGCAGGCCGGCTACCGCAGCATCGACGTGTTCTACAAGGCCAAGAGCGACGCCGGCACCTTGACCTTCAAGGGCCTCTACTTCGGCGGCACTGTCCGCTTCTAGCGCGGCGCCGTGTCCGCACCGACGGGCCAGGTCACGTAGACGCCGAGCCAGCGCACGTCGCCAGTGGGCGACCCGTGCTGCGACGGCCTGAAGCCAGACCGGCTCGCGATCGCCAGCGTGGCCGGCGCCAGCGCTGCCTCCGGTAGCGGCACATCGACTTGTTGTTCGGGGGCGAGCGGCACCTCCGCGTGCCACCTGCCGGCCGACAGCGTCACGACGTTGGGCACCGGTCCGGCCTTGAGACGCACGGCCGGGTGTGTGCCCGCATCGCCCTGCACCACGAGCGACGCGGCGAGCGTGCCGCGCACCCACAGCGCCCCCGCTTCCATGAACGCGTTGTCGTCGAGGGCGTAGACCACGGTGCGGCCGTAGCGCACGGCGCGCAGGGCCGCTGCCCGTCCGGTTCTGAGCGCCAGCACGCTGGGCCTGAGCGTGAGCTGACGGATGGCGGCGCGCGCCGCGGCATCGCCGGTGATCGTGATCGAGTGCGCATCGAGCGGCAGATGCAGCTTCAGGCCAGTGTAGCCGGCCGGTCGTCCTTCAAGACGCCAGGTCTCCATCGGCAGTTCGTGGCGGCCGAGCCGTACCTCGAGCGCACCGGCGAGTTCGTCGCTGCCGTCCACGAACACGTCGTAGTCTCCCGCTGGCGGCGTCGGGATCTGCAGCAGGGGCGCGGGGTCGCGCGGATCCGGGCCGCGCGTGCTCGACGACAGACTCAAGCGCCGTGGCACCTCGGTCAGCGTCAACCATCGTGACGGCGCGAGTTGCAACGCGAGCGGCGCGTGGGCCGGATACCAGCGCTCCAGGAACCACATCTGTGACGTGGCTGGCGTGTGCGCAGCGCGGTCGCGCCCAGCCCACGTCACCGAGGTGGCCAGCATGATCGCCGCCGGCACCGCGATCCAGGGAGCCGCGCGCGCCGTGGTGGGTCGCGTCATGCGCGACGCCATCACGGACACAGTCACCGCCAGCGTGCCGACCACGAGCCACACCGCCGCATCGCCGAGCGCGGCGGTCGCGCCGTCGCGGTGCACGCTCGGCAGCGCCAGCGTGAGATCCACGGTGCGCGTCAGCCAGTCGAGGAGCAGCGAGGAGCCGTCACGAGCGTTGTGGATGAAGGCGCCGCGATCGACGCCAACCACGGCGCCGGT
>JBDTWC010000658.1:0-2591 GCA_040006875.1 Acidobacteriota bacterium
GCGGTGGACTGCCACGCCGTCGTCGGCGACGACGTCGCGGCCCAGATCGCCGCCCAGGCCGAGGGCCTGCACTGCGACGCGCTCGTGATGGGCACCCGCGGCCTCGGCCCGGTGCAGAGCCTGCTGCTCGGCTCCATCACGCTCAAGGTGATTCACCTGGCCGACGTGCCGGTCACGCTCATCAAGTAGCGCTACTATCCGGGCCAGCGGCCGGGCGTGTAGGCCACGCCGGCCGCTTCGATCTCCTGCTCGAACTTCTTCAACTCCGCCTCGAGCGCGCGCAGCGCCGTCACCTGGGCAGTCACGTCGGCTGCGGCGATGTCGTAGTTCAACCGCTGCGTGCCGGTGGGTGTGCCCGTGAGCCCGCGCGCGCCCGCGGCCGCGGAATTCACGCGCGCCTGCGTGGACGACGGCGACCCCGACTCCAGTCCGCGCAGCGTCTCGTCGCCCCGCAACTGGCGCAGCACGGCCAGGGTGCGCCCGTCGAAACGGGCGGCCTGATCGAGCAGCCGCAGGCCGGCCGGCGAATCCACGAGCGCCCGGCGGATCGCGGCCGTGCGGGTGCGGATGTGGTTCGCCTGTTCGAGCGCGCCCGTGAACGAGCGCTGCAGGCGGAACACGCGTTGCTGGAACTCGCGCGCCGCGGTGATGGTCGCGGGCGTGACCTGCGCGGCCGGGTCTGCCGTGACCACGACCGGCTGCGGCTCGCCCAGCGAGGCCACGACGCCGCCCACACGGCGCGACAACGAGATCGTGTAGGTGCCCGGGGGCACGAACGCGCCGCCGCCGGTGCCTCCCGGATACGCGGGCGGATCGGTGTCGTCGGTGTTGCCGCCACCGCCGCCGCCGAACCCGCCGCCGGCGCCCGGCAGCGTCGGCGCCACTCCGCGCAGGTTCCACACGTAGCGTTGGATACCGCGCGCACCGGGCACGGTGAGACGGCGGACCACGGCGCCAGCCCCGTCGGTGATGGTCAGGTAGGTCTGCGGCGCCTCCTCGTCGGCCTCGGCCGTGAGTTCGGCCTGCGTGGGATAGCGCGGGGTCTCCTTCTTGTCCTCAGCCGCCTTGGCGGCATCCTGCCGGCGCTGTTTCAGCGGCTTCGGCGCGTCCTTCACCCAGTAGGTCACGAGCGCGCCGAACGGCCGGTTCTCGCCCATCCAGAACTGCTCGCCCTGGAAGCCGCGGGCCCGGCCGGTGTCAGGCATCTCGATGGCCGCGGGCTTCACCGGGAAGAGGTGTCCGTCCTTCTGGAACACGGCCGCCGACGCCTGGCGCAGCGGCGCGTAGTCGTCGAGCACGTAGTAGCCGCGGCCGAAGGTGGCGAGCACGAGGTCGTTCTCGCGCTCCTGAATCGCCAGGTCGCGCACGGGGATCGTGGGCAGGTTGGCACGCAGGCGCGTCCACTTCCTGCCGCCGTCCACGGTGAAGAACAGCCCGAACTCGGTGCCCGCAAAGAACAGGTCCGGATTGACGTGGTCCTCGGCGAAGGCGAGCACCGGGCCATTGGCGGGCAGGTCGCCGGCAATCGCCGTCCAACTGGCCCCGCGGCTCGTGCTCTTGAAGAGGTACGGCTTGAAGTCGCCGTTCTTGCTGTTGTCGAAGAGCGCATAGACCGTGTTCTCGTCGGACTTGCCCGCGTAGAGGCGCTGCACGTAAACGCCGTACGAT
The DNA here is from genome assembly GCA_040006875.1 of Acidobacteriota bacterium. GTDB lineage: Bacteria > Acidobacteriota > Vicinamibacteria > Vicinamibacterales > UBA2999 > CADEFD01. The sequence continues at coordinate 1,669 of JBDTWC010000658.1, forward strand.
CCGTAATCGGGCAGGCCAGGCAGCCGCTCGCTGCGGCGCCAGGTGGTGCCCCCGTCGAGCGAGATTTGCACGAGGCCGTCGTCGGTGCCCACGTAGAGCAGCCCCTCGCGCCGGCGCGACTCGCCCACAGCCGAGATGTTCCCCCACGTGGCCGTGGATTGATGCTGCGCAATGGCCTCGGGCGGCCAGACCTTGCCCATCACGGGCAGCAGGTTGCGGTCGGTCTGACGCGTGAGGTCGCCGCTCACCGCGCGCCAGGTGTTGCCGCGATCGTCGCTGCGGAACAGCTTGTTGGCGCCGAAGTACAGGCGCGAGGCGCTGTGCGGGCTGATGATGAAGGGCGATTCCCAGTTGAAGCGGAGCGGGGGCTCGCCCTGCCCCTCGACCGGACGGATGTTCACGCGCTCGCTGGTGCGGCGATCGAGCCGCACGATACCGCCGTACTGCGACTCGGCATAGACGATGTTCGGATCCTGCGGATCCACCCGCGCCACGAAGCCGGCGCCGCCCGTGACGATGAACCAGTCGTTGTTGGTGGCGCCCTGGGGGCCGCGCGACCTGGACGGGCCGCCGAGCGTGCTGTTGTCCTGCGTGCCGCCGTAGATGTTGTAGATGGGCGAGGCGTTGTCGACATCGACGTTGTAGAACTGCGTGATCGACAGGTTGGCGAAATGGCGCCAGAGCTGTCCGCGGTCCCAGCTCTCGTAGAGACCGCCGTCGCAGCCCTCGAGCAGGTGATCGGTGTTGTCGGGATCGATCCACAGGTAGTGGTTGTCGACGTGCTTGGCGCGTTCGCCCAGGTTGCGGAAGGTGCGGCCGCCGTCATCCGAGATCTGCGTCTGCACCGTCGGCACGTAGAGCCGTTCGGGGTTCTTCGGATCCGGGTGGATGTTCTTGTAGTACATCGGCTGCGCCTGCACGGC
>JBDTWC010000659.1:0-2589 GCA_040006875.1 Acidobacteriota bacterium
GCCGGCGGGGGCGGCGGGGCGGGGAAGTCGCTGGCCCGCAGGATCGCCTTCACGCCGGGCAGCGCCAACGCGCGGCTGGCATCGACGCTCACCACGCGCGCGTGCGGCATCGGGCTGAGCAGCAGCTTGACAAACAGCATGCCCTCGGCGCGATAGTCCTCGGCGTACTTCGCCTTGCCCGTGACCTTCGCACCCAGGTCGGGGGTGATGTAGTTCTTGCCGACGTATTTGTTTTCCGTGGCCACGTTACGCCCTCCGCGACAGTTCAGCGCCGTGCAGCAGCGCGGTCAGAATCTTGTCGTAGTCCTGGCAGCGGCACAGGTTACCCGACACCCCATGCGCCAGTTCCTGCCGCGTCGGATTCGGGTTGGTCTTGAGGAAGCCAACCGTGGCCATCACGAAGCCCGGCATGCAGAAGGCGCACTGGAAGCCCTGTTCGGCCACGACGCCCTGCTGCACCGGGTGCAGCGTGCCGTCGGGCGAGGCCAGACCCTCGATGGTCTGCACCTTCCGGCCGCGCAGCGAGTGCGTCAGCATCGAGCAGGCGTAGTGCGGAATGTCGTCGACGAGCACGGTGCAGGCGCCGCACTCGGCCCGGTCGCAGCCCAGCTTGGTGCCGGTGAGCCCGAGCTTGTAGCGCAGCGTCATGGCCAGGGTTTCCTGCTTCATGACGTCGACGCGGCGCACCTGCCCGTTCACGGTGATCGAGATCAGGCGCTCGACCGCACCGGCTCCGGCTGGCTGGCCTGCCACGGAGGTGCGGAACAGGTAGGCGCTGGTCGAAACCGCGGCGCCGGCCGCGATCACGCCTTTGATGAAATCGCGCCGCGTCGCGCCGCTGCGCGGGGTCATTGGTGCGCTCTGGCCCATGTCCATGTCTGACATTGCGTTCCTCGCTTGTCGAGAGAGGTAGTGCTGGGGATACGGGCGAGATGGTAGCAGGAAATGGCGTAAAAGGCGCATCCTCAACCACGCGTCGGCGTTTGCGACCGACCATTTCGCAGCGCGGCTGCCGTCGAGGCAGGCGCCCGACCCTGCGTCACATCCGTAAAGCGTATGGCAGGGCTGGTGTTCTCCTGCTGAATGCGCTTTAGCGACGATCTACACTGCTCGCCTGCCAACGGTTCCCGGAGGTCGCGCATGAGTTCAGACCGGTTGCTCGTCATCGCTGCCCTGGTCGCCGGCATGCTGGGCGCGGCGCCCGTCGCGCAGCAGCGCGGCCCCGATCCCGAGCCCCCGACGCGGGGTGCGCCGCCGCCCTCGGCCTTGCGGCCGCTCGTGGCTGGCCCCAACGGCGGCGTGTCGACCGGCCATCCGCTGGTCACCTCGGCGGCGCTCGAGATCCTGCACCAGGGCGGGAACGCCTTCGACGCCGGCGTGGCCTCGCTGCTGGTCGGCGGCGTGGTCGAGCAGGACCTCTACAGCCTGGGCGGCGAAGCGCTCGTGCTCGTCTATCCGGTGCGCGAGAAAAAGGTCACGTCGATTGTCGGCCAGGGCTGGGCGCCGAAGGCCGTGGACGTGGACTGGTATCTGTCGCGCGGCAAGACGCTGCAGGGCGCCGGCCTCGACCCGGCGGTCGTGCCTGGAGCACTTCATGCGGCGCTCACCGTGCTGGAGACCTGGGGCACGATGAGCTTCGAGGCCGTGGCGGCCCGCGCCATCGAGTACGCGCACAACGGCTTCCCGCTGCGCCAGAGCACTGCCGACGGCGTGAAGCGGCAACTCGAGTTCTTCAAGCAGTGGCCCGACAACCAGCGCTTCTGGCTGAAGCCCGACGGCACGCCGCACGACGCCGGCGACGTCATCGCGATGCCGACCCTGGCGCGCACGTTGACGCGGATGGTGGAGGCCGAGCGGGCCGCCAAGGCCAGAGGTCGCGTGGCCGGGGTGGTGGCGGCGCGCGATCGGTTCTACAAGGGCGACATCGCCAAGGAGATGGTGGCCTTCCTGCAGCAGCACCAGGCGCCCTTCGACCTGAGCGACTTTGCCGAGTACACCGCCCGCATCGAGGCCCCGGCCTCGACGACCTATCGCGGCTACACCGTCTACAAACACGGGTTCACCAGTCAGGGCCCGGTGCTGTTGCAGACGCTGAACATTCTCGAGCATTTCGACCTCGCGGCCATGACGCACGATAGCGCCGACTACGTGCACACGGTCACCGAGGCGATGAAGCTGGCCTATGCCGATCGTGACACCTACTACGCCGACACGGCGTTCGTACAGGTGCCGGCTGAGGGCCTGCTGTCGAAGGCCTACGGCAAGGAGCGTGCAGCGCTCATCGACCCGAAGCGCGCGTCGAGGTCGTTCATCGCGGGCAATCCGCTCACCTACGACACCAAGGTGAAGACCTGGCCCTTTGCGAAGTACGACGTGGCCGACGGCACCGCCGCGCCGACCGGTGACGGGCCGGCCGCGGATGCGGCCCTGGCCCGAGCGCTGCTGTCGCGCGGTCTGGATTCCGCGGGTGTGTCGAAGGACACGACGCACATGGCGATCATCGACCGGGCCGGCAACGTGTTTGACGCCACGCCCAGCGGCGGCTGGGTGCCGGGCGCCGTGATCCTCGGCCAGACCGGCATCGGCATG
>JBDTWC010000660.1:0-2577 GCA_040006875.1 Acidobacteriota bacterium
CAAGCCGCTGAACGTGCCGGTGTTCCGCGGCGCGAGCATCGGCCACATCAAGCGCAAGCTGACGCTGCCGCTGGGCGTGGCCACCGAGATCGACGCCGACGCCGGGACGCTGCGGCTGCTCGAGCCGGCTGTCGCCTGAGACGCGCCGGCTGCGCGCCGGCGCCTCAGGATTTCGCGGCGTGCAAGTCCAGTGTCTCGGGATGCCGCTGCATGTACGCCGCCACGTAGCTGCAGCTCGGCCGCACGCGCAGGCCTTCGGCGCGCACCCAGGTCAGCGCTGCGGCCACCAGTTGGCCCGCAATGCCGCGGCCGTTGAGGGCCGGTGGCACCTCGGTGTGGTGCATCACGACGACGTCACCGTCGCGGCGGTAGTCGCACACCGACAGCATCGAATCGACTTCGGCCTCGAAACGGCGAGCCTGGGAGTTGTGGCTGATGGTGATCGTCATGACGCCGATTCTGCCGCGTCGGCGCCGGCCCTCCAGCGGGTCAGGGCAGCATGCAGCTTGGCGCCGTCGATGGGCTTGGTGAGGAAGTCGTTCATGCCCGCGCGCATCGCCTCGTCGCGTTCGCTGACCAGGGCCGCGGCGGTCAGCGCGATGATCGGCACCGCGCGGCCGGCGCCGGTGGCGCGCAGCGCGCGCGTGGCCTCGTGCCCGCTCATCACCGGCATCTGCACATCCATCAGCACGGCATCGAAGGGGTCGCCGCACTCGGCCGCCTGCGCCACGGCCGCCAGCGCCTCGAGCCCGTCGTGGGCCTGCGTCACGCGCACACCCCAGCGCTGCAACATGGCCACGGCGACGACCATGTTCACGGGGTGGTCCTCGACCATCAGCACGTGCGCGCCATCGAGCTCGCCCGCGTCGTCCGTGCTCGCTGCTCGGGGCAGGCGCGATGTGATCGTCAGCGGCAGCTCGACCCAGAACGTGCTGCCCTGTCCGGGCTCGCTCTGCACGCCCACGGCACCGCCCATCATCGTGGCCAGTTCGTGGCAGATCGACAGCCCCAGGCCCGTGCCGCCGTAACGGCGCGTGGTCGACTGATCGGCCTGCATGAAGGGCTTGAACAGCCGCGCCTGCGCTGCGTCGTCGATGCCCATGCCGGTGTCCTGCACCTCGATCTGCACGCGCTCGGCGGCCGCGCCCGTCAGGCGCCTCGCACGCAGCGTCACGTCGCCGCGGGGGGTGAACTTGATCGCATTGCTGAGGAAGTTGCCGACGATTTGCCGCACCCGCAACGGATCGCCGACCACCGCGGCGTCGGCCTCGGGGGCGATCTGCAGGTGCAGGCCGAGCCCGCGCGATTCGGCCTGCTGCGCGAAGGCGCGCTGCAGCGATCGCAACTCGTTGCCGAGTTCGAAGGCCGTTTGCTCCAGCAGCAGCTTGCCGGCCTCGATCTTCGACAGGTCGAGGATGTCGGAGATGATCGCCGAGAGCGACTGCGCACTGTCGGACAGCTGATCGAGGTAGGTACGGCGCGTCTCGGGCGTGAGGCGGTCGTCGCGCAACTCACGGGCCAGGCCGATCATGCCGTTGAGCGGTGTGCGCAGTTCGTGGCTGGTGTTGGCGAGAAACGCGCTCTTGGCCTGGTTGGCCGCCTCGGCCTCGTCGCGCGCACGCGCCAGGGTGCGCTCGAATTCGCGCCGCTCGGTCACGTCCTCGACGATCCACACCGTGCCGCTGGCGCCCGGGTTCGCGGCGTCGATCGAGCGGCCGCGCACGCGCACCAGGAAGCGGCTGCCATCCTTGCGTCGGGCCGAGCGCTCGAGATCGGCGGCCTCGCCGCGCAACAGCGGTGGGCCGGCCAGCTCGCTGACCTCGGCGTAGTCCTCGGCCCCCAGCCAGACCACCGCGCCCGGTTGGCCGATCAGTTCGCCCGGCCCCCAGCCGAAGATCTGCTCGAAGTGCAGGTTGGCCAGCACGAAGCGCTGGTTCCGCGTGACGGCGATGCCGATCGAGGCATTGGCGAGGATCGCCTCGCGCTCCAGGCGCTCGCGCTCCTTGTCGGTCACGTCGCGTGCGTTGATGACCATGTACTCGCGGCGGTCCATCACGAACTGCGCCGCCGACACCACCATCGCCACCGCCGCGCCGCTGCGCGTCACAAAGGTGGTGGGCAGATCCAAGACGCGGCCGCTGCTGCGCAGTGCATCGACGAAGCGCTGGCGCGCGGCGACGTCGTTCCAGACACCGAGTTCGAGCGAGGTGCGGCCCACTGCCTCAGCCGCGGTCCAGCCTGTCAGGCGCTCAAAGCTGCGATTGACCATCGCATAGCGGCCGGTGGACAGGTCGGTCAGCGTGATCAAGTCGGGGCTGGTGGCCACCAGGTGCGAGAGCATCGCCTCCGAACGGCGCACGGCCTGCTCGGCCGCCAGACGCTCGCTGTCGTCGACAAAGATCGCCAGCATCGCCGGTCCGTCTTCGGCGTCCACCAGCACGCTGGTGGCACGCACCGAGACGATGCGCCCGTCGACCTCCAGCCGGAAGTCGGTCACCGGCAATGTGGCGCCCAACGGTTGACCCAGCTTCACATAGGTGAGGTCGGTTTCCTTGGGGTTGGCGTCGACCCATACCA
>JBDTWC010000661.1:0-2573 GCA_040006875.1 Acidobacteriota bacterium
CGAAGCGATGTCACGCGCGGAAGACGTGGCTCTCGTGACCATCGTCGCCACCAACGGCTCCACCCCGCAGCGGGTCGGCGCCAAGATGTTGGTCTACGCCGATGGCCGCATCGTCGGCACGGTGGGCGGCGGCTGCTACGAGAACGACGCCTTCTGGAAAGCCAAGGAGTCGTTGAAGACGCGTAAGGCCGTGCGCGTGAAGTACGAGCTCGACGACGACTTCGCGCAGGAGAACGGCCTGGTGTGCGGCGGGCAGATGGAAGTCTTCATCGAGCCGATCGAACCGCCGCCGTCGGTCTACATCATCGGCGCCGGTCATGTCGGCTTCTACCTCGGGAAGTTCGCTCACGAGTCCGGGTTCATGGTGCACGTGGTCGACGACCGTGAGGCGTTTGCCAACAAGGAGCGCTTCCCCAACGCCGCCGAAGTGGTGGTCGACGACGTGCCGGGCTGGCTGACCACGGCGGTGCTGCCGGCGAGCGCTTACGTCGTGATCGTGACCCGCGGCCATCGCCACGACCTCGATGCCCTGCGCGCCGTCGTCAGCCGCGACCTGCGCTACGTGGGCCTCATCGGCAGCCGCGCCAAAGTGGCGCGCGTCTACGAGGCGCTCGTCGCCGAGGGGATCGACCCGGAGCGGTTCGTCCGGGTGCACGCCCCCATCGGCCTCGACCTCGGCGCGGTCACGCCCCAGGAGATCGCCGTCAGCATCGTGGCCGAGCTCATCGCCGTCCGGCGCGGCAAAGCCGAGGGGGCCGCCATCTCCGCCGCGTCCCTCAAGTGGCTGCCCAAGTTCGCACGGACCACCGCCGGAGCCTGACCGCCACCGCCGGGCCGGCCCGGTCAAGTCGCTGATCGGACCGCATCTGCTATACTTTGGCTGGCAGTCTCTAGAGGCGACTGCTAAATCAAATGACCACTGGGGCTCTTTCCGACCGCACCAGCCGTGTCCTGGCCTGTCTGGTCAAGGACTACATCGACAGCGGCGAACCTGTCGCGTCGGCCACGTTGAGCCGGCGGGCCGGACTCGGTGTGTCTCCGGCGACCATCCGCAACGTGCTGGCCCAGCTCGAAGACATGGGCTACGTGAGCCAGCCCCATACTTCCGCCGGGCGCGTGCCGACCGACCTCGGCTACCGCCACTACGTCGACATGCTGCTCGAGACCAGACGCGCCACCCGCGACGGCTCCAGCGTCGAGGCCCGGCTGCGCGAGCAGGCCGGCGACGCCCCGCTCTTCGACCAGTTGCTGTCGAGCGCCTCACACGTGCTCTTCGAGGTGTCGCACCACGTCGGGTTCGCGATCGCACCGTCGGACATGCACGCCATCTTCCAGCGCATCGAGTTCGTGCCCCTGTCGCCGGCACGCGTGCTGGTCGTGATGGTGACGCGCGGCAGCCACGTCTCGCAGAAGGTGATCGAGCTCAGCGAAGCGGTCGCCCCGAGCGCGCTCACGCAGGCCGCCAACTACCTCAACGCGGAGTTCGCCGGGCTGTCGCTCGACGAGGTGCGCCAGGCCGTGCTGGCGCGACTCGAACAGGAACGCACGCTCTACGACGAGTTGCGAGCAGTGGCCTTGAAGCTGGCCCGCACCACGCTCGAGGGGATCGAGGCGCCGACGGCGGTGTTCATCGACGGCGCCTCGTCGCTGGCCGGCGACGCCAGCGCCGTGAGCGCCGTCTCCCTCTCCACCCTGCGCACACTCCTGCGGATGGTCGAAGAGAAGCAACGTCTCGTCCGTCTGCTCGACGCCTACCTGGACGGCCCTGGAGTGGCCGTGGTGATCGGCGCCGAGCATCCCGACCCGCAGCTCCACGCCTGCAGTCTCGTCGTGGCCACCTACGGTGAAGGCGCACGGCGCGGCGCCGTGGGAGTCATCGGCCCGACTCGCATGCACTACTCCCGCACGATCAGCGTCGTCGACGGCGCGGCCGTTGCGGTCGCCCGTTTCCTGCGCGACCAGAACTAGCGCCGTCGCGCGCGTTTCCGTTCCACGCCATGAGGCACGAACCGTTGTCCGACAACTTCCCTCCTGTCACCGACCCCACCGTGCCCGATCCGGCCCTCGAGGCCATGCAGCGCGAGCGCGACGAACTGCGCGACCGGCTGCTGCGCACGGCGGCAGAGTTCGAGAACTTCCGCAAGCGCACCGAGCGTGAGCGGCGCGAGTTCGCCGACTGGGCCACCGCCGATCTGCTCGGCGACGTGCTGACCGTGCTCGACGACTTCGAGCGGGCGCTGGCCGTGCAGTCGCCGCCCGAGGCCAGTGCCTATCGCGACGGCATCGAGCTCATCCACCGGCAGATGCTCGACCTGCTGAAGAAGCGTGGCGTGTCGGCGATCGCCGCGAGCGGCCAGGACTTCGATCCGGCGCTGCACCAGGCCGTGGCCCATGAAGAGGCGCCGGGCGCGCGCGACGGCGAGATCCTCGACGAGCTGCGCCGCGGCTATCGTCTCGGTGACCGGCTGCTGCGCCCGGCGATGGTGCGGGTGGCCAAGGCGTCGTGAGCGCACGCGACTACTACGATGTGCTCGGCGTTGCCCGCGACGCCGGCGATCAGGACGTCAAGAGCG
>JBDTWC010000662.1:0-2573 GCA_040006875.1 Acidobacteriota bacterium
ACCGGGACGAATTGATGTCCACAATGGACAGTCGCGGCTACGTCGGCTTCGAAGCGACCGATCGGTGCCGCCACTGCGGCTACGACTTCGCGATGATGACGGCGGCCAGCGCGTTGCCTCCGGCAGAGGACGCAGGTGACGACCCGCTGACCACGCTCTTTGCGCCGTCAGCCCGCTCGGAGCGCCCGGCGATGCCAACCCCGCGCGGGTCGACACCGAGCGACGGATGGAGCATGGCGGCACCGATCGCCGAAGCGATGCAAGACCTGCCGCTGCGCGCCGCCGCGTTTCCTGCCCTCGTGAACGAAACGCCGCCGCCGCCCGCGCGCACGCCGCTGGCCGTGCGGCGGGCCTCGGCCGATCGGCCGCGTGGCCGCTCGACCACGCAGATCGTGCGGCGCGCATCGGCGTCGCTGCTCGACCGCGTGGCCGAGGCCGCGCCGGAGGCCAGCGTGACGGAGACGGCCGATGAGGCGGCGCCGTCGCTGCTGCGACTGGCCGCGGCGCTGGTCGACCTGGCCGTGCTTGCCGGGATCGATCTGGCAGTCGTCTACCTGACGGCCCAACTCGCCGGTCTCCAGATCGCCGAGGCGAGGAGTTTGCCACTGGTGCCGCTCGGCGCTTTTCTGTTCGGCTTGAACGTCGCCTACTTGACCGTGTTCACGGCAAGCGGAGGCCAGACGCTGGGCAAGATGGCGACGGGGTTGCGCGTCGTCGCGGTGTCGGATGGGCTCACGGTGGGCGATGCGCTGCTCCGGGTCGGGGTGGCACTCGCCGGCGGCCTGGCGGCTGGCGCCGGATTCCTGCCCGCGCTGGTCCGGGCCGACGGACGGGCCCTGCACGACTACGCTGCGCGCACGCGGGTGGTGAGGGTCGTGGTCTGATGGGCACCATCGCACTGGCCATCGCCAGCGCTGGCTACAGCGGGTTCTTTCCCATTGCACCGGGTACGGTCGGATCGTTGGTCGGGGTGCTTCTGTGGATGGCGCTGCGCATGAGCGGCGCGGGACTGGCCGTCGAAGTCGCGGTGGCCGCCGGGCTGCTGCTCGTCGGCGCGTGGGCCGCGACGCTCGCCGAGGGCCGCCTCGGCACCACCGACCCGGGCCCGGTCGTGATCGACGAAGTGATGGGCATGTGCGTCACGATGGTCGCCGCGCCCTTCACCTGGCAGGCGGCGCTCGCCGGCTTCCTGTTGTTTCGCGTCTTCGACATCGTGAAGCCGCCGCCCGCGCGCCAGCTCGAGAAGGTGCACGCCGGCTGGGGCATCATGCTCGACGACCTGGCGGCCGGCGTCTACGCGTGGGCCGCGCTGGCCGTGCTCGTCAGGATGTTGCCGACGTGGCTGGCGTGACGAGCGGCCAGGCGCCCACCGCGGCGCTCGTCGCCGTCGGCAGCGAGCTCCTGCAGCTGGGGCGCGTCGACACCAACACGCCCTACATCTCGGACTTGCTGCAGCGTCACGGCCTGGCGGTGTCGTGCACGACGGTGGTCGGCGACGACTGGGACCATCTGGTCGATGCCCTGCGCCATGCGCACGAACGCGCGCACCTCGTGGTGTGCACGGGCGGCCTGGGTCCGACTGACGACGACCGCACGCGCGACGCCGCGGCGCACGTGCTCGGGTTGACGATGCATGAATCCGGCGAGGTCGTGACCGCGATCCGCGAGCGCTTCGAGGCCCGCGGTCTCGTCATGCCCCAAATCAACCGCCGCCAGGCGCTCGTACCCGAGGGCGCCGCGATCGTGCCCAATGGTCGCGGCACCGCGCCCGGGTTGTGGATCCCGGCCGGCGACAAGGCCATCGTGCTGCTGCCCGGGCCGCCGCGCGAGATGCAGCCGATGCTCGATCACGTCGTCGCCGAGCACATCACCCCGCGTTGGGGGCGCGGCCACACGGCGCAGCGTGCGCTGGTGGTGGCCGGTCGCAGCGAGTCGTGGGTCGACGAGCGAGTGCAGCCCCTGTATGTGCCGTGGCTTCGCGAGCCGCTGTCGATCCAGACGACCATTCTTGCCAGCCTCGGCGCCGTCGAACTCCACTTGAGCGCGCACGGACCGGATGCGGCGGTGCTCGCGACGCGACTCGACGCGGCCGTGGTTGCGCTGGCCGATGTTCTCGGCGCCGACGTGGTCAGCACCGCTGGTCGAAGCCTCGAGCAGACGGTGGGCGATAAACTGCGCGGGCGCGGCTGGAGGGTCGCGGTCGCGGAGTCGTGCACCGGCGGGCTCGTGACCTCGCGTCTCACCGACGTGGCCGGCAGCAGCGACTACGTCGATCGTGCCGTCGTGGCCTACAGCAACGACGCGAAGATCGCTGAACTCGATGTGCCAGCCGCGCTGATCGACGGACACGGCGCCGTCAGCGAGCTGGTCGCCGCCGCGATGGCCGACGGCCTGCGCCGCAAGGCCGCGGTGGACGTCGCCGTGGCGGTCACCGGCATCGCCGGTCCCGGTGGCGGCACCGTCGACAAGCCGGTCGGCACCGTGTGCCTGTCAGTGTCCGGCCCGCACGGCACGGTGACGCGAACGGCACGATTCACGGGCGAGCGCATCGTGGTCAAGTCGTTGTCGGCGAC
>JBDTWC010000663.1:0-2570 GCA_040006875.1 Acidobacteriota bacterium
TCGCCTCGCCGATCGCCGTGGCCAGCGCCGGTGTGAGCTTGCCCTGTTCCTCGATGCTCTTCAGGATCGCGGCCCGCCGCTCCTCGAGATCGCGCAGATACACGAGCCGCTCTTCGAGCGCGCGCAGCTGCGTGTCGTCGAGACCGCCGGTTGCTTCCTTGCGGTAGCGCGCGATGAACGGCACCGTGGCCTTGTCGTCGAGCAGCGCCACGGCGGCATCGACCTGGGTCACGCGGCAATTGAGTTCGGCGGCGATGAGTGATGCGATCGAGTTCATGACGGGAGGGCCATTGTAGCAAGGCCGCTCGCGCGCGCCGGTCGCGATAAGATCGCGTGACGTTGGCTTCGTGGATCGGCATCGACTTCGGCACCAGCAACAGCGCGATCGCGCGTGCCGATGGTGCAGCAGCACCGCACCTCACCCTCTTCCCCAGCGGGCGCGGCGATCGGCCGACGATGCCGTCGGTGCTCTACTTCGCGCCGCGCGCACCGGCCGTCGCGGGCTGGACGGCGATCGAGCACTATCTCGCCGCCGATCACAAGGGGCGGTTCATCCAGTCGCTGAAGACCTACCTCGCCGATCGCAGCTTCGACGGCACGGTGGTCGGCACGCGCTACTTCTCGCTTGAGCAGCTCATCGCGCTCATCGGCAAGCACATCGGCGATCGCCTGGCGTGGCCGTCGCCGCGCCGCATCATGCTCGGTCGGCCGGTGCACTTCTCACAGCCGGCGGATCCCGAGATCGACGCGTTCGCCGCGCGGCGTCTCGAAGACGCGCTGCGCCTGGCTGGCTTCCACGAAAGCGCCTTCGAGTACGAGCCGGTGGCGGCGGCCTACGCCTACGAGGCGCGGCTCACGCGCGACGAGTGCATCCTGATCGGCGACTTCGGTGGCGGCACGAGCGACTTCACGGTGATGGCGGTCGGCCCCGGCGTGCGGCAGCGGGGACGGCGCCCGACCGACGTGCTCGGCACCGACGGCGTGCCCCTGGCCGGCGACGCTTTCGACCGGCAGATCGTGCGCCATCTGGTGGCCCCGCGGCTCGGGCTCGGCGACGAGTACGTGTCGCCGCCCGACAAGGTGCTGCCGGTGCCGCAGTGGCCCTACGAGCGTTTGGAGCGGTGGCATCACCTGTCGTTCCTGCGCTCGCCCGACACGCTCGAGATCCTGGAACGCGTGCGTCGCACCGCAGCGCGGCCGGAGCGGCTCGAAGCGTTGCTCCACCTGATCCGCGACGACCTCGGCTTCCAGCTGCACGAAGCCGTGCAGCGCACCAAGTTCGCGCTGTCGTCGAGCAACGCAACCGAGTTCGCCTTCGAGTCGGGAGCGGTCGCCATCCGCGCGCGGGTCACGCGCGCCGACTTCGAGGGCTGGATCGGCGCCGACGTGGCGGCCATCGCCGCCTGCGTCGATCGCGTGGTGCGCGCCTCGGGGCTGGCCGCTCGCGAGATCGACCGCGTGTTCCTGACCGGCGGCTCGTCGTTCGTGCCAGCGGTGCGCCGGATCTTCGAGCAGCGCTTCGGCGCCGGCAAGATCACCGGCGGCGATGAGTTGACGTCGGTGGCCACGGGTCTGGCGCTCAGAGCCCGCGAGCGGTGGCCAGCCACGTGAGGCCGCTCGCGCCGGGTGAGAACCTGCGAGTAACATTCGAAAGCGCATGAGCACAGTCATCCCGGTGTGGCAGATCCCTTCGGTGCCCGTGGCCGGCGACCCGCGTCGCTTCCCGGTGCGGCGCATCTACTGCGTGGGGCGCAACTACGCCGCCCATGCCCGCGAGATGGGCGGCGACCCGACGCGCGAGGCGCCGTTCTTCTTCACCAAGCCGGCCGACGCGATCGTGTTCGACGGCGCCACCCTGCCCTATCCGGCGGCGACCACCATGCTGCATCACGAGATCGAACTGGTCGTGGCCCTGCAGGGCGGCGGCGTGAACGTGCCGGCGAGTGCGGCGCTCGACCTGGTCTACGGCTATGCGGTCGGGTTCGACATGACCCGGCGCGACCTGCAGAACGCGGCCAAGGCCAGCGGCAAGCCGTGGGACATGGCCAAGGGCTTCGACCAGTCGGCGCCCCTCTCGGCGCTCCGGCCCGCATCTGTCATCGGACATCCGTCCAAGGGTGTGATTGCGCTCGACGTCAACGGCAGCCCACGCCAGCGCGGCGACCTCTCCGATCTGATCTGGAGCGTGGCCGAGACGCTCGCCTATCTCTCCGGCCTGGTTGAGCTCGCCCCGGGCGATCTGATCTACACCGGCACGCCGGAAGGCGTCGGCGCGGTCGTGGCCGGCGATCTGCTCGAGGGGCGAATCGACGGCGTCGGCGGGCTGACGATTCGCTACGCCTGACCGGCTCGCCCGCGCCGACAGCGCCGGATCACAGCGACACGATGGTCACGCCCGGGTTGCGGGGATCGAGGCGCAGCCCGCGCACCGCCGAGATGGCCCGCAGGCGCTGGTGCAACACGCCGCGCAGTTTCCCGCCCGAGCGGCCGTGGATGAACCGCAGCTCCACCAGGTCCGCGAGCAGCGCCGCATCGAGGGCGGCATCAATCCGCGCCACGGCTTCAGCCAC
>JBDTWC010000664.1:0-2570 GCA_040006875.1 Acidobacteriota bacterium
CGCGTATCCCTTCGAGGGCAGCGCCTTCCGGATCGAGATTCCCGCCGTCGATCGCTGGCTGGCCACGCAGCCCGCGCCGTTTGCGATCGCTGAAGTGCCGGTGCCGCGCCTCACCCAATCCGGCCCGTTCGAGCGCTTCGAGACCACGGCGATGCTGCACTCCACCGCACACTGGCAAAAGACACTGCACGGCTACAGCGGCTTTCGTCCGGCACTGCACGACCGTGTGTTCCGTGAGCTCAACACGTTTCCCGACGACGTGAGCGTTGCGAGCCTGCGCGAACTGCGCGTCGCCTACGTGGTCGTGCACCGGCGCGGATACGGTGACGAGCAGTGGGTCGAGGTGGCGCGCAAACTTCGCGCGGCACCGCACCTCACCCTGGTACACGAGGCCGGCGGCGACCAGGTCTACGCGGTCGCGCCCTGGCCGTAGTTCCGCGGGCGCCAAACGCCGCTCAACCTTTTGCCCGCCGGATCCGTCTATACTCTCGATTGCCGAGAGAAGGACGGTTTTAATCCATAAACGATGGGTACTGACTACTCGCTCATCAAGGGGACCCTGGATCTGCTGATCCTGAAGGTCGTGTCGCTGCAGCCCATGCACGGCTGGGGGATCGCCCAGCGCATCCAGGCCATCTCCGAGGATGCCCTGTCGGTCCAGCAAGGCTCGCTCTACGCATCGCTGCACCGGCTGACGCGGGAAGGCTGGCTCACGTCCGCCTGGCACGATACCGACCTCGGGCGCCGGGCCCGATTCTATGCGCTCACGCCGGCGGGTCGTGCCCAACTCGACGAGGAGGTCAACCACTGGACCCGCCTGTCGCGCGGTGTGGCCCGCATCATCGACGCCACCATCTGAGGTCTGCCGTACACCGAGGAGCCGCGATGTCCATCCTGTCGAATCTCGCGTTTCGCACCCAGGCCCTGTTCGGCCGCGATCGCATGCAGCGCGAACTCACCGAGGAGATGTCCTTCCACCTGCAGATGGAGGCGCGGCAGCTCGAGGCGCAGGGATGGGCGCCGGGCGCGGCGGCGCAGGAAGCGCGCCGCCGTTTCGGCATCGTCGACCGTGAAGCCCAGCGCGCGCGCGACAGTTGGGGCATGGGCGCGTGGCTCGACCTGGGCGGTGACCTGCGCGTGGCGCTGCGCCAACTGCGCCGGCGACCGATGTTCACGGCCCTCGGAGTCGGAACCCTGGCGCTCGGTATCGGGGCTGCGGTGGCCTTGTCGAGCGTCGCGGTGGGGCTGCTGCTCCGCCCGCTGCCGGTGGCGGATGAGGGTCGGCTGCACGTCTTCTGGAGCGACTACAACTGGCGCGGCGTGGAGTTCGACTTCGTGAAAGAGCGGCAGCGCGCCTTCTCGGGCGTGACGGCGTTCTCGAACGAAGGCTACACGCTGCGCGTCAACGACCAGAGCTCGACGGTGCAGGCCACGGTGGGCTCCACGGAGCTCTTCGACGTCCTGGGGACGGCGCCACTCATCGGGCGGGCCTTCGAGCCAGGTGACGGGCGCCCTGGCGCCGCCGCCGTCACGGTCGTCAGCTACGGCTTCTGGCAGCAGGAACTGGGCGGCGACTCGCACGTGGTCGGGCGGCGGATTGAAATCGACGGCGCGCCGGTGGAGGTCGTGGGCGTGATGCCGCGCGGCTTCTACTTTCCCTCGCCGATGTTCCGCATCTGGCGTCCTCTGACGCTCGACCCGTCGTCTGACTTCTACCAGGGCAATGGCTGGCTCGTGCTCATGGGTCGTGAGCGGCCCGGAGTGAGCCGGGGCGAACTCGATGCGGACGTGCAGGCCATTGCCGTCGCGCTGGGCAAGCGGTTCACTTACCCCGAGGCCTGGGACAAGACCCGCGGGGCGACCGTGACGCCGCTGCGCACCTATACCCGCGGCGCCATCCGGCCGGCCGTGCTGCTGCTGCAGGTCGCCGTGCTGCTCGTGCTCGGCATCGCCTGCGCGAACGTCGCCGCCCTGGTGCTGGCACGCACGACCGATCGGGCCGACGAGCTCGCCTTGCGGTCGGCGCTCGGCGCTGGGCGGGGCCGCCTTGTGCGGCAGGTCGTCACTGAATCGGTGGTGTTGTCGCTCCTCGCCGGTGGTCTGGGCGCAGGGTTGGCCACCGCCGGCTTCCACACGTTGGTTGCGCGACTGCCCCTGGCCGAGGGCCTCGAAGACACGTTGGCGGTGGACTGGACGCTCTTCGCGCTGGCGGTAGGTTTTTCGCTCGTGCTCGGCGTCGTCGTGGCGCTCGCGCCGATTCGCGCTCTGGTCACGGGGCGGATGCAAGGCCCGGGACGCGAGCGATCGGCCGGCGGCGGTCTGGCGACGGGCCCGCGGCGCGTGCACAACGCCCTCGTGACCGCGCAAGTGGCCCTGGCCGTGCTGCTGGTCGCCGGGGCCGCGATCTTCACGCGCTCGGTCAACCGGTTGTACGCCATCGATGCCGGGTTCGAGCCGGCAAACGTCACGGCGATGGACCTCGTGGCGCCGACACGCGTGATGGCCGCGCCCGAACGCGCGGCCTTCTTCCAGCAGGCGATCGAGCGGCTGGCCGCCCTGCCCGGAGTGCA
>JBDTWC010000665.1:0-2569 GCA_040006875.1 Acidobacteriota bacterium
CGCGCGGCACGCCCAGGCCGATCGAGAGCGCCGTCGCCGGCGAGATGCCGCTCAGCACCGCGCTGACCTGGCCGGAGATCTGGGCCGTGAACGTGCGCGACACCGTACCGCCCGGGCCGACCGCGCCCGGAAACGAAACGCTCACCGGCGTGGTGATGGCGGGCGTGTCGACGCTCGGCGTGGGTGAGGTCACAGTGCCGCACGCGGTCGCGGCGATCAGGCCAGCGACCAGCAGGACGAGGCGAGGGATCGCTGATTCGCTCATTGGAAGTAGCCGATCCGCACGGCGTAGTTGACTGCGGCGGGCAGGGTACCGGGGTCGTAGATGGCCACGCAGTGCACGCCGGGCGCCACGATCTCGCGCACCTGCGGCGTGAGCGCCGAGGTCACCACGGCCCGCGTGCTCATGGCGCACTCGGTGCCGCGCGGTACGCCCAGGCCGATCCCGACGCTGGTCGTGGTGGCGGCGCGGTTGTCGGTGGCGGTGACGCTGGCCAGGGTGACGAACACGCCCGACTGCTGCGCCACGGTGAACGAGTAGAACTGCGTGTCTCGTGCGGCCAGCGTGCCCGAGAACAGACGCGTGGCGGTGAGGGCGGCGCCGGTCGGCGTCGACGCAGAGGTCGGCGTGGTGGCGTCCTTGCCACACCCGGTCACGGCAGCGGCGAGGACCAGAGCGAGGGCCAGCCGCGTCACGGGTGAGCGATCGTAATGGAAAACGGCGCCGGCCCGGCCAGGTTGCCGATGTCGTAGATGCGCGCGCAGTAGGTGCCGGCAGCGAGCGTGGAACTGACCTGCGGGCCCACGCCCGACTGCGTGTTGAGCGATGCCGTGGTGCTGCAGTCGGTGCCGTCGGGCACGCCCACTCCCAGCCCCACCCACACGCTGGCTGGCACCGAGGCGGTGCCGCCGATGCGGTCGAGCGTGACGTTGACGGTGCCGTAGGTAGTGACGTCGAACGAATAGAACCGCGCGCCGTTCACGGCGACGCTGCCCGAGAACTGCTCGGTGGTCGATGCGTCGGCTGCGGTCGTGGTCGTGGTGGTCGTCGTGGGAGAGGTCGGGGTGTTGTTCTTGCCGCAGGCAGCGAGACTGGTCAGCAGGCACGCGCTGGCGACAAGCAGGTTTCGGGAAGTTGGCATCGCCCGAGACAAAGCAAGACTACGGCCACGGTTGGGACGGCGCTAGCGCCGTGCCCTGGCCCCGAGTGTCACATCGAGATGATGACGGTGTCCCCTCGCGGCGTCAGGTCTGGGACCCGTGGGCTACCATTGGGCAATGGCCTCGGACGACGCGGTCGGCCTGTGCGAACGGTGTGCGTGGAGCCGGCGGGTGCCCGCCGCCCAGTCGACGTTCGTTCTCTGCACGCGCGGGCTGAGCGACCCGGCCTACAGCAAGTATCCCCCCTTGCCGGTCGTGCGCTGCCCGGGCTACGAGGCGGCCGGAAGGCGTCCCCCCTCACCCAAGGACACCCCGTGACCTTCCGCCCCGGCTGCTCGTCGCGACCGTGCTCGTGGCGCCGCCGGCCTGGCCCGAGCCACTGACCTGGCGCGGCGCAAGCCGCAGCCAGAGTAAGCTCACGAGAGACAAAAGGAGTGACGATGCTGAAGTTGAAGTTCGCGTGGCTGCTGGGGCTCGCCATGGCCACCGTGGGTGGCTCGGCCTGCGCCAATGCACAGAGCGCGCAGAGCCCGCCGCCCCCCGTGACGGCCAGCGATCCCGCTGAGATCGTCGCCACCGTGGGCGACAAGAAGTTCACGCTCAAGGACGTGGAGGCGAAGTGGCAGGCCGACGACCCGGCCGAGCGCGCCCGCGTCACCCAACTCCTCTACCAGCATCGGCGCCAGAGCATCGATCAGCTGATCGGCGACTACTTCATCGAGCAGGCGGCCACCAAGGCCGGGCTCGCCAAGGAGAAATACCTCGAGGGCGAGCTGACCAAGCGCCGGGGTGAGGTGACTGACGCCGAGGTCCAACGGGTCTACGCCGACAACAAAGATCGCGTCGGTACCCAGACGATCGATCAGCTGCGCCCCTCGATCACCACCTTCATCCAGCGCAACCGCGACGCGCAGAACCTCGCCATCCTGGTCGATGAGCTGCGCAAGACCGGGCCGGCCGTGAAGGTGTCACTGGACCCGCCGCGCTACGAGGTCAAGCTGGCCGAGCACGATCCGGCCCGCGGCCCGGCCGACGCGCCCGTCACCATCGTCGAGTTCTCCGAGTACCAGTGCCCGTTCTGCGGGCGGGTCACGCCGACACTCAAGGCGCTCGAGGAGAAGTACGCCGGCAAGCTGCGCGTGGTGTTCAAGGATTTCCCGCTGCAGAACCATGCGCAGGCGCCCAAGGCCGCGGAGGCCGCGCACTGTGCCGGCGATCAGGGCAAGTACTGGGAACTGCACGACCGGCTCTTCGCTCACCAGCAGCAACTGCAGATCGCCGATCTCAAGAAGGACGCGGGCGAACTCGGACTCGACCAGGCCAAGTTCGATCAGTGCCTCGACTCGGGCAAACACACCGCGATCGTTCAGGAAGACATCGACCTCGGCACGCAGATGGGCGTGCAGTC
>JBDTWC010000666.1:0-2558 GCA_040006875.1 Acidobacteriota bacterium
TGACACCCCGCTCTGGCGTCTGCAAGAGTAGCCCTCCGGTGTCATCACCTTCAGCCCCCGCCTCAGCCACTGGCAGCCGCGCGATCGACATACGTCAGTTGCCGTGGATGCGTCGACTCGCCACCGACTACGCGTTTGCGTTCACCGGGCTGGCGTCGTTCTACGCTGGCGACCCGGCCAGCCCCGACGCCTGGCGCTCGGTCATCGCTCAGATCCACGCCGGCCTGCCTCGAGCCCTGCCGGCTCTGGCCGACCTGCTCACCGCGCAGCAGGTGGCGCGCGGCGCCCCGGCCGAAGCTCTCGCCGCTGCCGCCACCTTCGCCAATCCGCAGACGGTGGCGATCGTGACCGGCCAGCAGGCCGGGCTCTTCGGCGGCCCGCTCTACACCCTGCACAAGGCCATCACCGCCATCAAGCTGGCTCGCCGCGTGGCGGCCGAGCACGGCGTGCCGGCCGTGCCGGTGTTCTGGATCGACTCGGAAGACCACGACTGGGAAGAAGTGCGGTCGTGTACGGTGCTCGACGACGACCAGCGCGCCCACACGATCACGCTCGGCGATCTCGAAGGCGCTGGCGAGCAGTCGGTGGCGCGGCTGATGCTCGACGGTCAAGGCCAACTCGCGGTCGATGCCCTCCAGGCGGCGCTGCCCGCCACCGAATTCACCCCCGGACTGATCGCGATGCTGCGCGAGGCCTACGGCAGCGGCCACAGCATGTCGCAGGCCTTCGGCCGGGTCCTGGAACACGTGCTCGGTCCCTACGGCCTCGTCGTCTACGACGCGTCCGATCCGGCCACCAAGCCGCTTGCGAGCGCGCTCTTCGCCAAGGCGCTCCAGGATCCGGGCCGCACCTCGACCCTGGCCACCGCCGCCGGCGCCGATCTCGAGTCGCGCGGCTATCACGCGCAAGTCACGGCGTCGGAACAGTCGGCCCCGCTCTTCCTGATCGACGGCTCGCGCGAGGCCATCAAGTGGCGCGGCGCCACGGCCATCGTGGGCGACCGCGAGCGTCCGCTGAGCGAACTGGTCGCCCTGGCCGGCGCGTCGCCGCAGATGTTCAGCCCCAACGTGCTGCTGCGGCCGCTCGTGCAGGACACGATCTTCCCCACGGCGTGTTACGTCGGCGGGCCCAGTGAACTGGCCTACCAGGGTCAGCTGAAGCAGGTCTACGCCCACTTCGGCGTGCCCATGCCGCTCGTGGCGCCACGCGCCTCGGCTACCATCGTCGACTCGGCAACGCTGCGCTTCCTCGGCAAACACGACGTCCCGTTCCACGCGTTCCAGCGGCAGGACGAGCTGACCTTCAACCAACTACTCGAGAGCCAGCTCCCAGCCGGCGTGGAGTCGAGCTTCGATGAAGCCGGACGCGCCATCGCTGAGCGCCTCGAAGCCGTCACCGCCGCCGCCAAGGTCGTCGACAGCACGCTCGAGGGCGCGGCGAAGTCCACACTCGGCAAGATGCAGCACGATCTGCAGAGCCTGCACGGCAAGGTCGTGCACGCGGCCAAGAAGAAGGACGAGACGCTGCGCCGCCAGTTCACGCGCGCGCAGGCCCAGCTCTTTCCTAACGGCCAGCCGCAGGAGCGCGAGATCGGCGCCGTGTGGCTGCTCAACAAGTACGGCCCGGCCGCCGTCGACCGTCTGTTCGACCTGCTGCCCTTCGACTACGGGCACCACTGGGTGCTGACCATCTGAGCGCCAAGCGCGTGGCTCCCCGGGCGTGGCTGCCCCGCGGGCGCTGGACCCGCCGCCTCATCGCGATCGTCGCGGTGCCGGTCTTCGTGGCCGCGGGCCTGGCCGGTTACTACTACGGACGCTTCTCGGTCCTGATCGACCAACGGCTCGCCGGTGAGCGCGTGAGGGCCATTCCGCGCCTCTACGGCCGCCCGCTCGCCTTTCGCCCCGGGCTCACCCTCGCCATCCCCGACGTGGTGCAGCGCCTGAACGACCTCGGCTACACCGGCCGCGACGCGGCGCGTGAACCGGGCGAGTTCGCGCTCGCGGACCACGCGGTCGTGATCGTGTCACGCGGTGGCGCCGTGGCCGGGCGTCGGGTGCGGCTCGAATGGGCGGTGCCGCCCGCACCAGCCAAGGGCGCCAAGCCGCGACCGGCCCCGCCCCCGTCGATCGCCAAGGTCCTGGTCGCCGACCAGCCCGTAAACGACGTGAGCCTCGATCCGCCGCTGCTCAGCGCGCTCGCCAACCCGACCCGCGAACGCCGGCGCCGGGTGCCACTGGCCGCCATTCCCGCGCACGTGCAGCAGGCCGTGCTCGCGATCGAGGATCGCCGCTTCTACTCGCATCCCGGGATCGACCCGATCCGCATGGTCGGCGCGCTCGTGACCAATCTGCGCGGCAGCCGCAGCTACCTGGTCGGAGCCAGCACCATCACGCAGCAGCTGGCCCGCAACTTCTTCCTGACCGAGGAGATGGCGGTCGAGCAGCAGTCCGGGCGCCGCTCGCTCCGGCGCAAGCTGCTCGAGCAGTTCATGGCCGTCGTGCTTGAAACCAAGGCGACGAAGGAAGAGATCCTCGAGCTCTACCTCAATGAGGTCTACC
>JBDTWC010000667.1:0-2555 GCA_040006875.1 Acidobacteriota bacterium
ACCAAGGCCAAGGGCATCTCCGAGAAGAAGGCGACCAAGATCTTCGAGCTGATGGAGTACTTCGCGGGTTACGGCTTCAATAAGTCGCACTCGACCGCGTATGCGTTCCTGGCCTACCAGACCGCCTATCTCAAGGCCAACTTCCCGCGTCACTTCGCGGCCGCGCTGCTGACCATCGAGGCCGCCAACACCGACAAACTGGCGCTCTACATCACCGAGTCGCGCGAGCGCGGCATCGCGGTGCTGCCGCCCGACGTGAACGAGAGCCAGCAGCATTTCTCGGTCGTGCCCGAAGGGGTGCGCTTCGGACTCACCGCCATCAAGGGCCTGGGCGAAGGGGCGATCCAAGCCATCCTCGAGGTCCGGACGCGCTTGGGCCGCATCGCCTCGCTCCATGAGCTGGCCGAGGAACTCGACCTGCGCGTGGCCAATCGACGCGTGTTCGAAGCGTTGGTGAAGAGTGGCGCGTGCGACAGCCTGCTGCATGCCGCCGGGGTGCCGCCGCTGGCGCCGGCCGTGGGCCGCGCCCGCCTCATGCGCGCCATCGACGCCGCCCTCGAGCACGGCGCGCGGGTGCAGCGTGACCGCGAGCAGGGCCAGGCCAACCTGTTCGGCGAAGCGACGCCGAGCGCCGCCGGGCCGGCCGAGGGCGCGGCCGCCGACGGCCCTGCGTGGTCGGAGATGGAGTGGCTGGCCAACGAGAAGGAGGCTTTGGGTCTCTATTTGAGCGGCCACCCCGTGGACCGCCACTTGAACGACCTGCGCGCGTTCGGGGCGCGCACGATCGGCGACCTCATGCTCTCAGAAATCCCGGTGACCGAAGACGGCTCGCCTGGCAAGCTCGCGCTCGAGGAAGTGTCGGTCGGGGGGATCGTGGCCAGCGTACGCCTGCTCAAGACCAAGAAGGGCGACGCCATGGCCGTCTTCATGCTCGAGGACGCACAGGGCTCGGTGGAGGTGGTGGTGTTCCCCGAAACCTACGGGCGCTTCCGTCAGTTCATCGAATCCGGCACGCTGCTGCTCGTACAGGGCAAGTTCGAACGCGACGACGAGTCGTCACGGTTCCAGGCCACCGGCATGTTCAAGCTCGACACGCTGCGCGAACGTCTGGCGCGCGCGGTGAGCATCCACCTGCGCACCGGCACACATTCGCGCTCCACGCTCGAGGCGCTCTGGGATGTGTTCGCCCAGCATCAAGGCGATCGGCCGATCGTGCTCGAAGTGGAAGTGGCCCACGCCACCAGAACGCTGCGCGTGCGCGCCGACGTCACCACCCAGATTCGCGTCCGGCCCTCCGAGCAGCTCGTCTCCGCCGTGGAGCGGCTGTGCGGCGCTGGCTCGGTTGTGCTGCAATAGGCCCCACCCTTCATGGCTGATCTGCTCGAATTCGAAGAACCCGTCGGGATTCTCCAGAAGGAGATCGAAGCGCTGTCGATGCTGCCGTCGACCGCCGACCGGCAGCGCGACATCGCCCGGCTGCACGACCGGATCCTCGAGGTCAGGCTGGCGCTCTACGCCGACCTCACGCCCTGGCAGCGCGTGCTGGTGGCGCGCCATCCGGCTCGTCCGACCACGCTCGACTATGTCGCGCAGCTCTTCACCGACTTCGTCGAGATCCGCGGCGACCGGCGTTTCGCCGACGACCATGCCATCGTGACCGGACCGGCCGTGTTCGACGGCGCGCCAGTGATGGTGGTGGGGCACCAGAAGGGCAGCGACACCAAGCAGAAGATCTACCGGAACTTCGGCTACGCCCGACCCGAGGGCTATCGCAAGGCGCTGCGCGCGATGCAGCTGGCCGAGAAGTTCGGTCGTCCGGTCATCAGCTTCGTCGACACCCCGGCGGCTTATCCGGGCATCGAGTCCGAGGAGCGCGGCGTGGCCGAGGCGATCGCCGTGAACCTGCGCGAGATGGCCGTGCTCGACGTGCCGATCATCGTGGTGGTGCACGGCGAGGGCGGCAGCGGCGGCGCGCTCGGCATCGCCGTCGGCGACCGGATCCTGATGCACCAGTTCGCCGTCTACAGCGTGATTCCGCCGGAAGGGTGCGCCGCGCTCCTGTGGCGCGACACCAACCGCAAGAAGCAGGCGGCCGAGGCGTTGAAGATCACCGCACCCGACCTGCTCGGGCTCGGCGTCATCGACGAGATCGTGCCCGAGCCGCCGGGCGGCGCGCACTGCGACCCGACTGCCGCAGGCGCCTCACTGGCCGCGGCGATTGGCAAGGCCCTGGCCGAGGTGGGCGCGCTCACCTCGGAGCGCCGCCTCGACCAGCGCTACGCCAAATTCCGCCGCATGGGCCAGGTCGGCCTCGTCGAGGCCTGATCGCGTGCCGCCGCCTCTCGTCTGGAAGACCCGGGCCTGCGACGACGCCCACGCCACGCGGCTGCAAGCGGAGCTCGGCCTGTCGCCGGTGATTGCCCGGCTGCTCGCCATTCGCGGCCACGGGGAACCAGAACAGGCCGCCCGCTTCCTGAAGCCGTCGCTCTCGCATCTGCTCGATCCGTGGCTGCTCACCGACCTCGGTCGAGCCGTGGAGCGCTTGCTGACCGCGA
>JBDTWC010000668.1:0-2551 GCA_040006875.1 Acidobacteriota bacterium
CCGCCGCGGCCGTCGTGGATGCGGTAGGTGCCGGCGCTGTGCCACGCCATCCGGACGAAGAGGCCGCCGTAGTGGCCGAAGTCAGCCGGCCACCAGGCTTGCGATGTGGTCATCAGCGCTGCAAGGTCCTGCTTGAGCGCGTCCAGGTCGAGCGTCTTGAACTCGGCGGCGTAGTCGAAGTCCGCACCCATCGGATTGCCGGCGGGGTGGTTGGTGTGGAGAGCGCTCAGGTTCAGCTGATTCGGCCACCACTCGCGGTTCGCGCGGCCGCCGTGGGCCTGGGCCGGGAACGGGCACTTCTTCTCGTTGTCCATGTCGACGTTGCCTTTGTGTGTCTGGCATGCAGCCGGGGTGCAGGTCCGGGATGGTTCAGATTGGTTGACGGGATCGCTTGGCGGGCACGCGGTCCTGAGCCAGGCAGTCAGGACACCGTCCCCAGTAGGCCACTTCGGCTTCGTCGACCTCGAAGCCCTGCTCGTCGCCGGCCGACAGGCAAGGGGCGGCACCGGTGGCGCAATCGACGTCCACGACGCGACCGCACACGCGGCAGATCAGATGGTGGTGGTTGTCGCCCACCCGGTCCTCGAAAAGGGCGGGTGACCCGCTTGGCTGAATCCGCCGGATGAGGCCGGCGGCGGCGAGCACGCCAAGCGCATGGTAGACCGACTGGAGCGAGATGGCGCCGATCTCGCCGCGAACGACCTCGGCGACGCTGTCGGCCGTGATGTGCGGCTGGGTCGACACCGCGCTCAGCACCGCCAGGCGTTGGGCGGTTACCTGGATGCCGTGTTGGCGCAACAGGTCGGCACGGTCGGTCGCCACTCGCCTACTGTATCTTAAATATTTGAATGACTCCAATGTCTGGAGCGATCGCGAGCTCTACGGACGACCAGCTCTATCGCGTACCCTGGTCGGAACGGCGATCCAGTGACGGCTACACGACCTCTCTTCCGCGTCGCGCTGATGGTGACCGCGATCGCGGCGTGCTCGAGTGGACTTCTC
Source organism: Acidobacteriota bacterium (assembly GCA_040006875.1). Taxonomy (GTDB): domain Bacteria; phylum Acidobacteriota; class Vicinamibacteria; order Vicinamibacterales; family UBA2999; genus CADEFD01. Next base: position 1,003 of record JBDTWC010000668.1, read on the forward strand.
GCCAAGAGCACCGGCACGGCGCGGCGGCGGGCCATCGACGCCGTGATCGTGCACTCGCTCGGCGGCCCGGACTGTGCCGACGGCGCCGTATTCCACAAGCAGATCACGGGCGATGCCGCGAGCTGGATCGCGGCCTTTGCGCGCCTGCCGATCGTGAGCATCCACTACGTGATCGGCCGCGACGGCACCGTCGCCGCCGGCCTTCCCGAAGCCCTGGCCGCAGCGCACGCCATCGGCTGGAACCAGCGTTCGGTCGGGATCGAACTCGTGAACAACGGCGACGGCGCCGATCCGTTTCCGGCGCCGCAAGTTGCGGCGCTCGTGCACCTCGTGCGCGAGATTCGCGCGCGCCATCCGCGCGTGGCGCTGGAGCGCGTGCTGCGTCACTCCGACGTCGACGTCACGATGTTCCCGGCGGCTACCTACGGCACGGCGTGCAGCGGGTTCCGGCGCAAGCTCGACCCCGGCGACGCGTTCCCGTGGGCCGCATTCAAGGCCGCGCTCGCCGGCTACTAGCGAGCCGTGGTCGGCGTGGCGGCCAGTGCCGCAGCGAAGCGGCGGGCGGCGTCGCGCACGCGCGCGGCGTGCTCAGGTCCCATGCGAATGAGCTGCTTCTGCGCCGGCGGCAACTGCTCGAAGGCGGGATTGGCGTAGGCGTAGCCGCCGATGCCGGGCACGAGCGCGGCGTCGGCCGGCACGTCGGGCGTGGCCACCACGATCGCGATCGCTCTGGCCAGCGCCGGATCGAAGCCGCCGTCGGGATGTCCCTGTCGCCTGTAGGCTTCGGCGATGCGCGGCTTCAGCGTCGTGAACGCCGCTGCCAGGCGCGCGCTGTCGATCGCCGCTACGGTATCGACGAGCGGCCCGTAGCGCGCATACGTGGCAGGCGCCACCAGTACCACGCCGTTGCGGCGGGCCACCGCAAAGCCCTCAGTAGGTCGCAGCACCGCCAGGTCGCGGGCCGGCGACTGGCGCTGCGCCAGCTTGTCGATGGCCGTGGCGATGGCGCCGACCAGGTCGTCGGTGGCCAGCCACTTCAGGAGCAGCGGCGACGTGCCGAGCGTGGCGAGGAGGTCGCGTGCATACGGATCCATCTGCTCGAGCGGCGGCAGCGTGGTCGCGACCGGCGGAGACTCGGCCAGCGGCGCGCTCGTCGTGGCAGCGCTCACCGCGGCGGCCGGCGGCGTGCCGCGCGCGCGGCCGGCCAGGTAGTACCAGGCGCCCGCGGCCACGACCGCCGCCACGAGCACCACTAGCGCTGCCACCCTTGGTACTGGGGAGGACGAAGCGGGGGGCGCCACCGGCGTTGCATCCCTGGGCGCAGTGTCCAGCGGGAGATCGTCGTGCGAAGTCATGGTCGTCTCCTGTGGTTCGAGCGTGGCAGAAGCCGGCTCGAGGCGCAAGGCCGGCGACGGCTACCGCGCGCGCTGCGCCTTGCGCAACAGGTCGAGAGTGCGCGCCGCGTCGGCAAAGCCTGGAGCCAGCCGCAGCGCCTCTTCAAACTGCGCCACGGCCTCGTCGAAGCGGCCCTGCGCGCCGAGCGCGATGC
>JBDTWC010000669.1:0-2550 GCA_040006875.1 Acidobacteriota bacterium
CGGCCTCGGCAACGACGGCCTCCGCCGCCCGGCCGAACTTGATCGCGGTGCCGATGATGCCGGTGCCAATTGGCTTCGTGAGCAACAGGACGTCGCCCGCGCGGGCCCCAGCATTGGTCCACATCCGGGCCGGGTCCACCGTCCCGGTCACGGCGTAGCCGAACTTGATCTCGCGGTCGCGCACGGTGTGGCCGCCAAGTAGCGCCACCCCGGCGTCGCGCAGCGCGTCGACGCCGCCTCTGAAGATGGCGCGAATGGTATCGGAGTCGAGGTCGTCTTCCGGGAACGCCGCGATGGCCAGTGCCGTGAGCGGACGGCCACCCATCGCGTAGACATCGCTCAGCGCGTTGGCAGCTGCAATCTGTCCATAGAGATAGGGGTCGTCGACGATCGGAGTGAAGAAGTCGACCGTCTGCACGAGAGCCAGCCCCGATTCCCACGCGTACACACCGGCATCGTCAGACGTCCTGAAGTCGACCAGGACGCGTGGGTCGGTCTGCGGAGGAATGTCGCTCAACACGTGAGCGAGCTCGCCTGCGGCGAGTTTGCTCGCTCAACCAGCGCAGCTCACCATCTCGGTGAGGCGCTTTTTCTGGCTCGGCATGACCCGATCATATCGGGTCTCGGCCTTTAGGTGAGGAGTCCGGGCGTGCCGGCGCTGATTCCACCGATCCGTTCCCGGCCGACGTAGGTGGGAGGTCACTCGCTGGCTGGCATGATCGGGCCGGCCCTCGCGTGCCAGGACTGCTAGCGCCGCTCGTCGGTAAGGTAGTCGTAGAGACGCTGCAGTTCGTTCTCGTTGGCAAACGCAATCACGACCCTGCCACCGTGTCCCTTGCGCACGATCTGCACCGGTGAGCCGACGGCCTGGTGCATCGCTTCTTCGGCAGCGCGCGTGTCGGCGTCCTTCTTTTTCGGCTCCACGACGGCCCGCTCGGCGCCCGAGGCGAGCGCCTTCTTCACAAGCGCCTCGGTTTCGCGCACCGACAGACCGCGCGCGATCACCTCGCGGGCGATGCGGCGCTGGTCGGTGTCGGAGGGTAGCGCCACGAGTGCACGCGCGTGACCCATCGAGAGCGCGTTGCTCGAGACATCGGCGCGCACTTCAGGCGAGAGCTTGAGCAGCCGGATGGTGTTGGCCACGCTCGATCGGTCCTTGCCGACGCGCGCGGCGATCTCGTCGTGCGTCAGATTGAAGTCCTGTACCAGTCGCTGGTAGGCGGTCGCTTCTTCGATCGGATTCAGATCTTCACGCTGCAGGTTCTCGACGAGCGCCCATTCGAGGAGTTGCGCGCGGCTGACCGCCGACGTGTCCTTCACGACCACCGGCACCGTGGCGAGACCGGCGCGCTGCGAGGCGCGCCAGCGCCGCTCGCCGGCGATGATCTGATAGCGATCGGGCGCCATGCGCCGCACCACGATCGGCTGGATCACGCCGCTCGTCTTGATCGAGCGCGCGAGTTCGTCGAGCGCCGCGTCGTCCATGTGCAAACGCGGCTGGAACTCGCTCGGCTCGAGCAGGTCGATGTCGAGTTCCAGCGGGGCGCGACTCGCGGCCGTCGTGGGCACGTCCGGAATAAGCGCGCTGAGGCCTTTGCCGAGGGCGGGGCGTTTGTCCATTTGAGGGTCCAGGTGCGGCGCGGTCAGGCTGCCGTCGGGGCGGCGTTGCGTTCGATGACTTCGCGGGTGAGCGCCAGATAGGCTTCGGCGCCGCGCGACTTGGCGTCGTAGACGACGCCGGGCAGGCCATGACTCGGCGCCTCGCCGAGGCGCACGTTGCGCGGGATCACGGTGGTGAAGACCTTGTCCTTGAAGAAGTCGCGCACGTCGCGCGCCACCTGCTGGCCGAGGTTGGTGCGGTCGTCGTACATCGTAAGAAGCACCCCTTCGATCTCGAGCGAGGGGTTGTAGGCGGCACGCACGCGGCGCATCGTGCCCACCAGATCGGCCAGGCCTTCGAGCGCGAAGAACTCGCAGTGCAACGGAATCAGCACGCTGTCGGCGGCCACAAGTCCATTGAGCGTGAGCAGGCCCAGTGATGGCGGGCAGTCGATCACGATGTAGGCGAAGCGGTCGCGCAGCGCGTCGATGAGTTGCTTCAGGCGGCGTTCGCGGTCGGGCAGCGAGATGAGCTCGATCTCGGCGCCGGTCAGATCGCGCGTCGCCGGGATGAGTGACAGCTTCTCGACCGTCGAGGCCACGACGTAACCCGCGGCGTTGCCCTGCGGTTCGTCAGTGAGCGCGTGATAGATGGTGACGCCGCCTGCCGCGTGCTGCTTCATGCCGAGGCCGCTCGTGGCGTTGCCCTGCGGGTCGATGTCGATGAGCAGGGTGGGATGGCCGGCCAGCGCCAAGCCCGCGGCGAGATTGATGGCCGTCGTGGTTTTGCCCACTCCGCCCTTCTGATTAGTGACCGCGATGACGCGCGCTGTTTGTGTCATATGACCAAAACACAACGACTAGATGGTAGAGCAAGCGTACCTGTGAGCCCGCAGATGCGTCAAGAACAAGCGAGAACACTCAGATGTTTCACGTGGAACGTTGCCCGAG
>JBDTWC010000670.1:0-2550 GCA_040006875.1 Acidobacteriota bacterium
TGATCGGCGTCGTAGCCACCGTAACCGCCGCCGAGGTGCTCGAAGGAGTCGACGAACTCCACCGCCTGAACCCACTTGACCATCTTGTAGCCGAGCTCAACCTCGTTGCGCACCCGCAATGGGGCGCCGTGCACGAGGCCGAGCGGCTCGTCATTGAGTTCGTAGGCGAGGATCGTCAGGTCGTGGTACATCTGCGAGAGCTTCTGGACGTCGTAGTAGAGGCCCCCGTCAGGCCCTTCGACGAGCGAGTAGAAGACGACGAAGCGGGCTTCGGCCTTGGGTGTGACGAGGTTGCAGAGATCGCGCATCGGCACACCGGTCCACTTGGCGACCCCGGACCAGCCCTGGATGCAGTGATGCGCCGTGATCTGTGCCTGTCGCGGCAGCGCTTTGACCTCCTCGAAGCTCAGCTCGCGCGGATGCTCGACGAGCCCGAAGATTCGCAGGCGGTAATTCGCGAAATCGTCCGCGGCGAAGGCCTCGTACTCCTCGACCTCGGGCATCTTGCCGTTCGGCCACAGATGCGTGGCGATGTCGCGCTCGCTGTACTCGCCCGCGCGCGGATCGACGTGCTCGAACAGGTTCTGCAAGGGGCCGATGAGCAGGTGACCGACGCGCTGCACGAGGCGTGGGTGTCGGATCGTCAGTGGCGTGGCCGCGGCCCAGGCGGCGACGACCACGAGCATCCATAGCAAGTAGACGTAAAAGCCGCCCCAGCCACTCGAGTCGCGGCCGAGGGTGATGTGGTTGAGATTCGTGAGCAACCCGGTCGAGTAGACCATTGTGGTGTGGAAGAAGATGAAGACGAGGAACCAGCACAGGACGTAGAAGTGGACAGAACGCGCGATCTGGTGGTTGAAGCGGCGGCCGGCCAGGTGGACGCGGTTTGAGATCGCGGGCGACTGCAGGAGTCCGCTCAGCAGCGCGAGCGGAGCGGCGACGAAGATCGTGACGAAGTAGGCCAGCAGCTGCAGTCCGTTGTAGGCCAGCCAGCCGTGGTTGGCGGGCCAGTGAAGCGATAGATACTGCAGTGCCGCGGAGGCGGCATTTGGGAAGACGTCCCATGAGGTCGGCACGATCCTCCGCCAGTGCCCGGTGGCGAAGACGAGTACGACGAACAGGAGTCCGTTGACCAGCCAGAGCAGGTCGAACACGAAATGCCACCAGCGCGCCAGGCCGATCGAATGACGAAGCCCGGGCAGGCCGAGCCATCCCGGCAGGCGAACGGAATCGTCCTTCGCGGTCCAGACGCGATCCGTCGGCACCGGCTTCTGGAACCGGAACCAATCTCGGCCGGGCGTGCTGTTGCGGTCGAAGTACAGCCGTGGATGGTCGGCCAGGATCTGCAGTCCTGCCCGCACGATGAACAACAAGAAGAAGAGATTGAAAAAATGTTGCCAACGCGCCCACCAGGGAACGCCGACAGCACGCGGGCGCGGCGTCAGGATCGTCCCGGGATACTCACGCACGAACGACTGACCCCATCCTGTGCTCCGCAGCCCCTTCGCGCCTGCAATGCCAACGAGCAAGAGCACGACGACTGCCGGCAGCGCCCAGAGGAGGTTGATCCAGCGCGAGCCAACCCGGATGCGCGGCGCGATCCCATTGGTCTGCGGAATGCGCCCGACCCAGAGCACGATGCAAAGGATCTTGGGCGTCCGGCTCTTCGCCGTGTGCGACGGGCCGCGCCTGATCCGCGCTGAGGGGTCTCCCTCGGCCATTTCGACGCCATCTACTCGTAATCGCCTCTCCCGAAGGTACGCACGCGCCTCTGGCGAGGGAAGATTCTGCTTAGCGCGACCGGCGTCTCGCAAGAGGATCCGGCGTGCGTGGATACCACTGCCGTCGCAGTCACGCGGGCGTTGGCGTGGGGCGGCGGCATCGTCAGACCGGAGGACGATCCACACGCCCCAGACACGACGCTCATTCCGTCAGAGCTTCGTAGGGCACCACGCCCCATTGGCAACGTCAGGGAGTCGGCTCGACACCGTGCGTCGCATGGCTCATCTGCAATCCGTAGTCGCGGTAGGAGATCGGCTCGTAGCGAGCCGGCCGCTCGGCGCTGACGAACGGCTCGAGGCAGCGCACGAGCGCGTCGGCGTCGGGGTTGTGGAAGTACGGAATCGACTGGCGGCGCGTGTTCGCCGCGCCCTCGGGCGGATTCACGACGCGATGCGGCGTTGAGACCCAGCGGTCGTTCGTCATGCGCATCAGCGCGTCGCCGAGGTTGACGACGAACGCGCCGTCGAGCGCCGGGACGTCGATCCAGGTGCCGTCCCGCGCCTGCGCCTGGAGTCCGCCGGCCGAGGCCTGCGACCGCAGGATCGTGACGAAGCCGTAGTCCGAATGCACGCCTGCGCGCAGCTGGCCCGGCTCGGGAGCGGCAACGGGCTCGGGGTAGTCGATCACCCGCAGTGACGAGAGGTGATTGCCGAAGGAGTCCTCGAACGCGTCGCGAGGCAGCCCGGCGGCCAGCGCGAAGATGGCGCGCAGATGCGCCGAGAGCTCGCTGAGCGCCCCGAAATAGCGCTCGTGCGCAGCGCGGAGGCC
>JBDTWC010000671.1:0-2549 GCA_040006875.1 Acidobacteriota bacterium
TGAGCTCGGGCACAGCGATGACATCGAAATGCTGGAAATCGTGCTGCCAGCCGGTCATCACCTCGCGCATCACGTCGCCTAGGTGCCGCGCGTGGGCCAGGAAGGCCGGCTGGCGGATCATCTCCACGGCCGCCAGGGCGGCCGCACACGCCACGGGATTGCCGCCGTAGGTGCCGCCGACGCCGCCCGGGTGGGCGGCGTCCATCAGGTCGGCGCGGCCGGTGACGGCACCAATGGGCATGCCGCCGCCGAGTGATTTGGCCGAGCAGAGCAGATCGGGCACCAGGCCGTAGTGTTCACTCGCGAAGACGCGACCGGTACGGCCCATGCCGCACTGCACTTCGTCGGCAATCAGCACGATGCCGTGCTGCGTGCACAGCTCGCGCAGGCGCTGCAAGAATCGCGGCGGCACCGGGATGAACCCGGCTTCGCCTTGCACCGGCTCGATGATCATCGCGGCCACGGCCGACGGATCGACCTGGGCCACGAAGGCCTGTTCGAGCTGGCGGATGCCATAGTCGATGTATTGCTCAGGGGTCATGCCGGGCGGCGTGCGATAGAGATAGGGCAGCGGCAGGCGCACGATCTCGGGCGCGAACGGGCCGAAGCCGCTCTTGAACAGCCCGTACTTGCTCGTGAGCGAGAGCGTCAGCAGCGTGCGGCCGTGGTAGCCGCCTTCAAAGCAGATGATCGCGGGCCGCCCGGTGGCTTTGCGCGCGAGCTTCACGGCATTCTCGATCGCCTCGGCGCCACTGTTGGCGAAAATGGTCTTTTTGGGGAAGGTGCCGGGCGTGAGCTCGTTCAGCACCTCGGCCAGGCGCACCATCGGCTCGTAGGTGGTGACGAGCGAGCAGGTGTGCAGGAACTTCTGGGTCTGCGCGGTGACGGCGTCGACCAGCGCGGCCGGCGTATGGCCGACGCCGATGACGCCGATGCCGCTGGCCATATCGATGAAGGTGTTGCCGTCGACGTCCATGATGAGCGCGTCGTGGGCGCGTTCGACGACCACGTCGGTGGCGCGGCCGAGGCCGGCCGGCAGCGCCGCGGCCCGGCGATCGAGCAGGGCCTTCGCGCGCGGGCCGGGCACTGGCCCGGTGAGGCGCACGTAGCGCTGCGCCAGCTCACGCGACGCGCCGGCGACGTCCTGCGCCGCGTCGAGCACGATCAGCGCGCAGTAGTTGTCTGACACCGGATCCTGCAGGTAGTCCTTGAGCAGCTCGCGCGGCTCGAATCCGATGGCGAGCTGCATCGACAGGGTGGCGTCCTTGATGCGACCGGCGACGACGGCGGCGTAGTAGTCCGCGGCGGACATCTCGTGCTTCACCGCGCCGTAGCCGCGCAGCATGCCGCCGGTGACCTGACCTCTCAGGCCGCGCCGCCACACCAGTTCCTGCCGCGCGGCGTAGAGCGCCGTGGCCAGCCCGCGGCCACGGTAGCTCGGGTCGACGCCGATGTCGGCGCCGTAGAGCCAGTCGCCGTCGGGCTCGTGGGAAGTCAGCCATCCCCCCTGAATGATGTCCGCGAAGGTGTGGTCGATGTGGTCGAAGTCGAAGTGCATCCGGATCGTGGCGGTGGCGCCCACCACGCGCTCGCCGTCGAGGGCCACGAACTGGCCCTCGTCGAAGAGTTCGAGGTGCCTGCGGTAGTGGCGTGTCTTGAAGCGCTCCCCGTCGGCCAGAGTGGGGAAGCAGACGACTTGCAGCCCTTCGAGCTGCTCGGCATGTTCGGGCCGGGCATGCATCACGACCAGGCCGTCGTCGAGGCGTCGGTAGTACCACATCATGGCGGCGATCTTAGCAGCGGGAGTGGGCGGCTGCACGGCGGCAGCCGGACTCCTTGGCCGTACGGCGACTAGCCGCGCGCGAGGCTGGGACGCCGCCCGCCCAGCACCTCCACCACGCGGTCGATGTCGTCGTGCGTGTTGAAGACCGACACCGACAGGCGCAGCCGGCGCTCGTTGGCGACCACCGTCGCCGCGATCTTGCCGTCGTGCAGGGCCTTGGCCGTGGCCGCGGCATCCTTGAGCGCGAACGCCAGGATGGGCGTGGGGTTGCCGCGCGGGGTGAGCGGCTGGTAGCCGAGCGGCGGCAGTTCATGGAGGAGGCGTTCGGTGAGCTGGGTGGCGTGGGCGCGGATCTTGGCGAGACCAAGCCCGTTCACGTAGTCGATGCCCTCGGACACCGCGGCGGCGAGCAGTACGGCGATGCCGCCGGTTTCGTAGCGCGCCGCGCCGGGCAGTGGCTCCCACGTAAGCTCGGCGCGATTGAAGTTGGCGATCTGCCGGTGGCCGTAGCGCGTGGTGGGCAGCACTGCGCCTTGCAGATCCTCTTTCACGTAGAGGAAGCCGAAGCCGCGCTCGCCCATGATCCACTTGTAGGTACCGGCGGATGCGAAGTCGATGCCCAGCGCCTTGACGTCCACGGGCACCGCGCCGACGGCCTGGATGATGTCCGCAAAGACATACGCGCCGCGCGCGTGCGCCAGGTCGCTCACCGCCTTGCAGTTGTGCATGAAGCCGTTCACGTTCGACACGAGCGCCAGCGACACCA
>JBDTWC010000672.1:0-2548 GCA_040006875.1 Acidobacteriota bacterium
GCTGGTTCAACGACATCGGCAGCGCCGGCGGCCATCGCACCATGGCCAAGGCGGTGGTGCCGCTCGAGGCCTTCCAGAACAAGTTCGGCGTGCATGAGGGCAGCCGCATCAACCAGCGCATGCTCGACCTGGTGCTCGACTTCCTGCACGAAACCAACGGCAAGAAGTAGCTACTCGATCGCCTGTTGGAGGTCGGCAATGAGGTCGGCCGAATCTTCGAGGCCGACTGAAAGGCGCATCATGCCGCGGGTCACCCCGGCGCGGGCCAGAGCTTCGTCGCCGAGACCGAACTGCGAGGTCAGGATCGGCAGGCTGCACAGACTCTCGACCCCGCCCAGACTGGCCGCCCGCTGAACCACCTGCAGGCGATCGAAGGCGCGGAAGGCAGCAGCCTGGCCGCCGGCCAGATCGATGCACACCATGCCGCCGAAGCCCGACATCTGCCGGCGCGCGACGGCGTGATCGGGGTGTGACGCGAGCCCGGGATAGTGCACCGCCGCCAGCTTCGGATGGCCGTGCAGCGCCTCGGCGACGGCCATCGCGTTGGCGTTGTGCGCGGCCACGCGCAGCGCCAGGGTCTTCATGCCGCGGCCGAGCGCATAGGCCGGCTGCGGGTCGAGGATGCCGCCGAGCAGCCGCCGCGTCTTGGCCAGTCGGTCAATCAGCCCCTGTCGTCCGGACAGCACGCCGCCGGTGACGTCGCTGTGCCCGTTCAGATACTTGGTCACGCTCTGCATCGAGATGTCGATGCCCATCGCCAGCACCGGCTGGTTGATCGGCGACGCGAAGGTGTTGTCGGCCACCGACAGCACGCCGGCTTCCTTGCACGCCGCCGCCACGGTGCGCACGTCGATGATGCGGAGCGTGGGGTTGATGGGCGACTCGAACCACAGCATGCGCGTCTTGGGGCCGATGAGCGACGCCGGCGCCGCGAACTCCTCCAGCGACGCCCAGCGCGTGGTGATCCCGAAGCGCGCCGCCAGTCCGTTGAGGATGTGAAAGGTGCCGCCGTAGATCGCCGCGCAGCACACCACTTCGTCGCCCGACTGCAGCAGGCCGAAGAGCGCCGTGGAGATGGCCGCCATGCCCGAGCCGAACACGAGCGAGGCCTCGGCGCCCTCGACCGCCGCCAGCTTCGTCTCGACCGCCACCACCGTGGGGTTGTCGTAGCGGCTGTAGAGATACCCAGCGGCGCGGCCTTCGGCGTAGGCCTGCACGTCGGCGGCCGAGTCGAACACGAACGTGCTCGTCTCATAGATCGGGACCGTGAGCGAGGCCGCAGCGGGCAGACGCTCGCCGCTGTGAATCAGGGTGGTGGCGGGGCCGAGAGCGGGTGTGTGTGACATGGCAGTTACCAGGTGGTTCCGCGCACGCGTTCTCCCGCGGCGCCCAGGGCCGGCTCGATGAACAGCCGGTGGGCGTCATCGTAGCCGCGATCGCTCAGCTCCTGCAGGCTGCAGTGGCGATCCGAGGTGCGATCGTAGGCGCCCTGCAGATCGAGCGGGGCCACCGGATTGTGCGCCGGGCGAATGACGAACACGGTGTGGAAGTGGGCCTGCGCGTAGCGCACGCCGTCGCGCACGGCCGCGGCTTCCTCGGCCGCCAGCCACTCGCCCACCCGGCCGCGAGGATCGACCCGCGGCAGCTCGAGGTCGTGGGGCCCGCCTGGGTCGGGCGTCGCGGTGACCACGATTGCCTGCTCCATGCCGGCCGTCGCCGCCTCTTCGAGCAGGCGCGACAGCGCCGCTGGACGGTCGGCCAGCCGATGCACTTCCCCACGCCACACGCTGTCGCCGGTGAAGCGCAGGGCATGCGGCTCGGACACGCCGGGCAGGGTCAGCGCGCCGCGAATCGCGTCGACGAGCGCGAACTTCGCCGTGGTCCCCAGGTCGAACGCTTCGGCCCGCCGGGCGGCCGGACCGGTGCTGCCTGGGAACAGACGCTTGCCCGGTTCTCCGGAGACGAGACCGAAGACCAGATCGCGCCGCGCGTCGAGATCGTGCACCGTGACGAGCACGTCGCGATGGCCCGGTTGGTTGACGCTCGAGGCCAGCAACTCGGCGGCGCGCTGACTGAGATCAGCGGGCGTGGGCGTGGCGACGGACGCGCCACCGCGCATCAGATCCCAGAGCGTGCCGACCGCCCGCGTGGCGAAGGACGCCGAGTCGATGGGCGCGCCGAGCAGACGCCAGAAGGCCGAGCCCTGCTGCCGGCGTGGCGCCCGCCAGGCCGCGATGGTCGCGCCGACCGCGAGTGCCGCCGCCAGCACCGTGGCCAGCAGCAGGATCATCCGTGCGACCCACGTGGGCACGTGCTCGGGCGCGAAGGCCCAGGCCGTCATCTCGCCGTAACGCTGGGCGAGGGTCTGACTCGCATCGAGGCCGATGAGGCCGGCCACCATGGCCACCGGCCACACGATCGCAGCACCGACGAGCAGGAGCAGGGGACTGAGCAGGAGGGCGGCCGCCGCCACCAGGCCCCACCCAGTGAGCCGATAGGGCCAGCGCAGGCCGTAGACCGGCGCGGCCACAACCTTGCTCCAGAAGCC
>JBDTWC010000673.1:0-2547 GCA_040006875.1 Acidobacteriota bacterium
GGCCCGGCTTCTTCCGCACCCTGCGGATCTATCTCACGCACTTCCGCGGCCAACGATCCGCGATCCTGGCGTTGGTGGCACCCGTGGCCGGCTCCGAGTCCGAGGCGTGGGCCACGCTGACACCGTGGTGCAGCTCGAGCGCCCGGGGCCGGGCGTCGCCGCCCTCGGCGCCTTCAACATGGGCGGCCAGACCATGGTCGCGCTGACCTTCTACCACTACGGCGATCAGGCGGCCGAGACGGTCGCTCGCGAGACACCACTGTGGCGAGCGTGGATTCAAGAACGCTTCCCGACACCTTCGGACATGAGCCAGAGCGAATGATCGTTGCCGGCAAGCTCGGCTCTCGCCGGAAGTGGACCGCCGGCTGAGCGAAGCGACTTCTGTCACATGCCGCGTGGTAAGGTGAGCCGCTTATGGTCGAGCGACGTGACTTCGTCAGGCTCGCGGGCGGTTGCGCCGCCCACCTCGGCTGGTGCGGCGCGTTCGGCCGCCGCCTCGCCGCCCAGTCGATGGGGGCGGCATCGCGTTTGGTCGTCGCGGAAGAACCATGGGGACGCATCGAACGGATTGCCGATGGCGTCTGGGCGCTCATCTCGACCCCGCTGACCGGCGGCCCGACCGCGCGCACCACGTTGTCCAATGGCGGCATCGTTGCCGGCACGTCTGGCGTGGCGATCGTCGAAGGCTTCGCATCACCCGACGGCGCGCGCTGGATGGCGAGACAAGCCCGGCGGCTCACGGGTCGCGCGCTCACGCACGTCGTGGTCACGCACTTCCATGGTGACCACACCGCGGGCCTGCCTGCCTACCGCGACGACGGCGGCGATCCGCAGTTCGTCACGACGTCGGATACCCGCGGACGTCTGACCGCGCCGGACGTAGTCGAGGCGTTGCGGGCTGCCCAACTGGTCGATGGGTCGTCGCCGGCGACGGTGGATCTCGGCGGCCGGCGCTTGACCATCACGCCCAGATCCGGGCATACGACCAGCGACCTGTCCGTGGTGGTCGACGACCCGGCAGTGATGTTCGGCGGCGACCTGTTGTGGAACCGCTTCTTTCCGAACTACGTCGATGCCATTCCGTCGCTGCTGTCGCAAGCCGTTCGCTCGCTGAGCGCCGACGGCAACATCGTGCGGGTGCCCGGACACGGACCGATCTTCGAGGCCAACGACCTCACCCACTACATCGGGGTGCTGGACGTGATCGAAGAGGCCGCGCGAAAGGCTCGAGCGGCGGGCACGCCAGCTGACGAGGCCGCCACATCCATCGCCCTGCCCGGCGCCCTGGGCCAATGGGCGCTGTTCAATCCCAACTACTTCGCCGTGGCCTTGCGGGCCTGGGAACGGGAAGCCCGCTGACCACTCGCCGGTGACGACCCTCACAACTCAAGGAGAGACATGACCAATCCGACGACTGCACTCAATGCCACCACCCTGGGCTGCTCGATCACGTGCAAGAATCTCGACGCCTCGATCGGCTTCTACCGTGACGCCCTGGGGTTTGCCGTGGCGCACTCCTTCGAGCACGAGGGCAAGGTCGTGGCCGCAGTCGTCGCCGCGGGCGATTGCCGCATCGTGCTGAACCAGGACGACGGCAAGCTTGGATGGGACCGGAGCAAGGGACAGGGGTTCTACCTCCAGATCAACGTGGCCGGCGCGGCCGATGTCGATGCGGCGGCGGCGCGGATCAAGGCCGCTGGCGGCGCGCTGATCGACGAGCCGGCCGACCGTCCGTGGGGCGCCCGGATGTTCCAGTTCAAGGATCTGGACGGATTCAAGCTCGGCGTGTCGACACCGCTGGCGGGATAGTTTGTGTGCGCGCCATGGCGGGCACGAACAACACCTCAGCCGTCGTGCCCCCTCGCTCGCGCCGACCTGCCCGACTGCACTGTTACATCCAGAACCTCACACCCACCGCGAGGCGTGCGCCGCTGGTGCGGTCGCCGTCGGCCTTCGCCAACTCTCCGGTACCGAAGAACCGGCGATGCCACACCACGCCGACGTAGGGTGCGACCTCACGACGGACCTCGTAGCGCAGCCGTAGGCCGAGTTCGCCCGTCGACAAGCCGGCGGCGATGCGACGCTCCGGATCGGCGCGGGCGTAGACCTCGAACTCGACCAAGGGCTGCAAGACGAGGCGGTTGGCGATCAGTAGCTCGTATTCGGTCTCGATGCGAACGTGCGCGCGCCCCGAAGGCTCGACGTAGGCCGACGCCTCGACTTCAAAGCGGTACGGCGCCAGCCCCTGCACGCCCAACGCGACCGCCGTGCGCGGCGTGTCCGGCAGGGTGTCGAGGCGCACGCCCGCCGTCACGTCCCACCATCGGGCGATGGCACGACCGTAGAGCAGGTTCGTTTGCGCCTGCTCGAAGCGGCCGTCCAGATGGTCTCCTTCGCTACGAAACCACAGCCGGTTGCGATCGTGCCCGACCCAGCCCTTGGTGTCCCAGCTGAAGCCGCCCGCTCCATGGCCGGCCTGCCCCTCGAGCTGATCGAACAGCACGAAGTAGTTGACGGCGTTGTCGTGCACGGTGTGGCCGTGCACGT
>JBDTWC010000674.1:0-2547 GCA_040006875.1 Acidobacteriota bacterium
CGATCGAACACCGCTACCGCTTCCACGTGCGGGGTGTGGGGGAACATGTCCACAGGCTGCACGCTGGTCACGGCATAGCCCGCGTCAAGGATCGAGGGGAGCTCCGCCGCCAGCGCCTCGGGGTTGCACGACACATAGATCGCGCGGGGCACGGCGAGCCTACGAAAGACGGCATCGAGCACCGGCAGCGGACAGCCCTGGCGCGGCGGGTCCAGGACCACGGCATCGAAGCGCTGCCGGCCGAGGCCCGGCAGGACCGCTTCGACGCGGCCGCCAATCACGCGCACGGAGCGCGGATCCATGCGGTTCAGGTCGAGATTCCGGGCGGCGTCCGCCACGGCCTGCGCGTTCTCCTCGACCGCTGTCACCTGGTGCCCGCGCGCCGCCAGCGGCAGGCTGAAGAGCCCGCTGCCCGAGTAGAGATCGAGCACGTGCCGGGCCCCGGTTGGCACGTGGGCGAGCACGATCTCGACCATGGCCGCCGCCGCCGTGGGGTTGGTCTGGAAGAACGCGGTCGGCGACACCAGGAAGGTCGGACCGACGCGGCGTTCGCGCACGTGCGCGTGACCGTCGATGCGCAGGGTCTCGCGACCGACCATGTACGACGACGGGCGGTCGTGGATGTTGACGAAGAAGCCGTCGGGCCGATCGGAGGAGGCGAGCACGGCGCGTACCGGTTTGCGTAGCGCCGGCACGTTGCGGGTCACGACCAGCATGGCCACGGCATCGCGCTCGTCGGCGCTGGTGCGCACGATGAGATGCCGCACCACCCCCGACAGATCGGCGCCAGCAGCCGGCACGCGGGCCCGGGCCAGCTCGTCGCGCACGCGAAACGCAATCCGGTTGGCGCGCTCGCCGTGCACCGGACACTCGTCGACCGGCACGACGGTGCGGCCACCGGCCGCGTAGTGGCCCATCACGAGGCCGCCGCTCGCGGCCCGATCGAAGACAAACGCCGCTTTGTGCCGGAAATTCCACGGCATGCCGTCGCTATCGACCGGCATGGCGACGACTGGCTCCACCGGAGGCAGACGTGAATCGTGACGCCGAAGCAGCGCGTCGAGCGCGTCGCGCTTGTGCGCGAGTTGCTCGGCATACGGCACATGCTGCCACTGACAGCCGCCGCAGTGCCCGGCGTGCCGGCACCGCGGCGTCACGGCGCCGGCGACCACGCTACTTCACGCCGAGGAGTTCGACTTCAAAGACCAGGGCGGCGTTGGGCGGGATGTCGCCACCGGCGCCGCGCGCGCCGTAGCCCATGTTCGAAGGAATGGTCAGGATGCGGGTGCCGCCGACCTTCATGCCGGCCACGCCCTGATCCCAGCCAGCGATCACCTGTCCGCCGCCGAGCGGGAACTCGAACGGCTCGTTGCGATCCTTCGAGCTGTCGAACTTCTTGCCGCGCTTGTCGGCGGCGGCCGGATCGTAGAGCCAGCCGGTGTAGTGCACCGACACGCTCATGCCGGACCGGGCTTCGGCGCCGGTACCGGCGACCTTGTCGTCTTTCGTGAGCGCGCTGACATCAGCCACTTGGGCCTCCATGGGAGCAGGAGCGGGCGCCGCTGCGGCAGCGCCATTGGGTTGGGACGCACTCGACGCGCCGCCGCCGCACGCCACGACGGTCAAGGACAGGAACACGGGAGCGAGATGAGATGCACGCATCTCCCGATCATCCTTCTCCGCGCCGCTCCGGGTCAACGCGTGGTCTGAGAGGCCTTCATGGCGCGGCGCAGTTCGCTCGTCACCCAGCGCGCGTCGTCGACCGTCAGCATCGGCGAGGCCGTGGGGTTGATGAGCTTGAAGCCGTCGTCCTTGGCCAGATGCACCGACTTCTCGATGCGCAGGATCCGGTCGTAGGGCGGCCGCGGATAGACGCGGGGAAACGGTCGGATGCCGCGCCACACCCGCACCGCGTCGGCGGTTACCTCGACGCGGCGCACCCGCCCCGACCAGCCCAGCATGGTGATGCCGCTCAGAATCCAGCAGCCGATGAGCCACGGGATGGGCGCGCCGGTCACGAGGGCGGTGGCGCGCGGCAGGCGCGGAATCCGCTGCAGCCACGCACCCGCCGATCCGAGGTCCAGGGCCGAGGGCAGCTCGCGCAGCGCCGCCAGCCCGATCACGCCGCACCCTAGCGACAACAGGAACGCCGCGATGAACGCCACCCCGATCGGATAGCGCACCATCACGCCGCCGGGCGACGATTCGATCCGGGGAAACGCATCCGCCGGCTGGGCGACGATGGCGTCGTCTTGGTCGTGCAGCCCATCGACCTTGGCTTCCGCCACTTTCCATAGATCGCGCGCGGTCATCGTGCCGCTGGCCATCTCTTCTTCGAGCAGAGCGTCGTCCTTCTCGGCCACGCGCTCGAGGAGCGACGCGTCGACGCCCTTGGTCCAGATGCGGGTGTTCAAGTCGAGTTCCGTGACGACGCCCTCGGCCAGGGCGAAATGCGCTGCCATCTCGCGAATCGAGTCGATCGAGGTCGTGGCCGCGATGCCGGGCTCGAACAGCGCGCGGCCGTAGTGCACGCCGATGTAGGCGCGG
>JBDTWC010000675.1:0-2545 GCA_040006875.1 Acidobacteriota bacterium
GCGACTTGTATTTCGTGACGCCGGCGGCCTCCTCGATGAGCTGACGGCGGTCGGTCGGCCGCGAGCTCAGGATCATCCCGATCTTGCCCTGCTCGATGATCGAATACGCCTTGGCGCCAAGGCCCGTGTCCATCAGCAGTTCGTGCACGTCGCGCAAACGGCACTGCGCGCCGTCGATCATGTACTCGCTCTCGCCCGAGCGATAGAGGCGACGGGTCACTTCCACGTCGCGCACGGCTTGCACCGGGTCGAGCAAATCGAGCGCGTCCTGGGCGTCGACCTCGTGCCCATTGGGGCCGTCGATAGCGTGGCCGTTGGGGGCCGGAGGAGGCAGGGGCACGCCGCTCAGCCGCAGCCGCACTTCGGCGGCGCCGGTGGGCTTGCGGGCATCGCTGCCGCCGAAGATGACGTCCTCCATCTTGTCGCCACGGAGGCTCTTGGCGCTCTGCTCGCCCAGCACCCACGTGAGGGCGTCGGCGACGTTGCTCTTGCCACAGCCGTTGGGGCCGACGATGGCGGTGACGCCGCCGTCAAAGGCGAGCTCAGACCGGTCGGAGAAGGACTTGAAACCTGAAATCTGAAGGCGATCGAGACGCATGGAAACCCGCAGGGACCCAGCGGAATATGGGTGGGAGACCCAAGCTGGACCGAACTGCGCGTCAGTCTAACAAGGCCCTACCTGTGTGGCAAGACGATTCGCCGACCCCTATATTTTGGGGTTACTGCCCTGAACGAGTGGTCTTGACCTTGGCCAGGGTGAGGAGCTTTCCGGCCTCTCCGAAGAGGGTCAGCGCGTACTGCGCCTGGGGGTCGACCTCGAGCAGGCGACGGCGGGCTACGCCCATGCCGAAGACGGCCGAGTCGATCTCGAAGCGGATCATGGCACTGATGAAGGCGCGGTCGGTCGTCCAGGCGGCTTCGTCGATTTTCACGCGTTTGGTCTCGACGAACTTCCGGAAGTCGGCGACCATCGCGTCGTCGACGGCGAAGTCCTTGCCGACGGCTCGGCGTTCTGGGCCGGCCGCGCCGGCCCGGGTGTCGCCCGTAGCGTAGAACTTCTCGGCGTAGCTGCCGAACAGCTGACGTCCAAACAGCGAACGTCCGAACCGAGTCGGGTTGAAGCCTTCGACCGGCCCGTCGAAGCGCTCATCGGGCTCGACCCCGCCGCCGCTGTAGACCTTGCGGCCGCCGTCAGTGAGCTTGAGCTCGTCGGCGGTGTGCTGACGGGCCGACTGGTCGCGCATCGTGTAGGTCAGGTACTCGTCGAAGGCGCCGTCCCACGGCCGCTGGATGAGACGGCCGCTCGGCGTGTAGTAGCGGGCGGTAGTCAGCGCGAGACCGGCGCCCTGGCTCACGCGGTAGACCGACTGCACGAGCGCCTTACCGAAGGTGGTTTCGCCGACCACCAGGGCGCGATCATGATCCTGCAGTGCGCCCGACACGATCTCCGACGCGCTGGCGCTGTTGCGATTCACGAGCACCACCATCGACTGTTCGAGGAAGTCGCTCTGGCGCGTGGCGCGGTAGTCCTCATCGGAGTTGTCGACGCGGCCGCGGGTGTAGACGATGAGCTCGCCGCGAGCGAGGAAGCGATTGGCGACGCGAATGGCCTGATCGAGCTGGCCGCCGGGGTTGCCGCGCAAGTCGAGCACGATCCGCTTCATGCCCTGCCCGCGCAGGTCGTCGAGCGCGTCGCCGAGTTCGTCGTCGGTGTGCTCAGCGAAGTCTTCGAGCCGGATCAGACCAACGTCGCCCTTGGTGATGAAGTGGGCCGGAATGCTCGGGATCGTGACCTGATCGCGCATCACTTCCATGGGCAGCAGGTCGGCGATGCCGGGCCGGCGCACCGAGATGTTCACGAACGTGCCCTTCGGGCCGCGCAGCTTGGTGACAGCCTGGTCGGTGGTCCAGCCGGTGAGATCCTGGTCGCCGGTCTTGGCGATGACATCGCCCCGGCGCAAGCCCTTCTGATGCGCGGGCGAGCCCTCGAACACGCGCACGACGGTGATGTTGCGATCGAGCGATTGGATAGTGATGCCAAGACCGTAGTAGCGCTGTTCCTGGCGCTCGCGCATCTGGGCGTAGGTCTTCGGGTCCATGAAGTTCGAATGCGGATCGAGCGTCTGGAGCATCCCGTTGATGCCGCCGTAGACCAGCCGATCCGACTCCACCGGCTCGGCATACTCCGCCTCGATGGCGGCGAGCGCCGCGGTGAAGGCCTTGTAGTGCGCGGGCACCTTGTCTTCCGTGGCGAGGGCGCTACGGCCGAGCACGCCGCCGAGTCCTGCCGAAAGCAGCACTGCCAGGACGGCCACGGTCAAGAATCTAGAGTTCCGCATCCTGGCATCCTACCGCGGGACCCGCGACGACGGACAACGAATTACGCTGATTTCCGGCCTTCGTGCACCTTGACCCCGATGTGAACGGGCCTATACTGGAAGTTGCGGTCCGCACTGCGGCGCACCGTTAGTGAGTCGGCGCCGGCCCCGTGGCCCCCGCCATTTGCCCTGGAGCTCGAGATGTTCGGATCGATCGGCATGCCGGA
>JBDTWC010000676.1:0-2530 GCA_040006875.1 Acidobacteriota bacterium
GGCGGCCGCCGAGCGCGCCGTGGTCAGGGCCAGGAGAACGAAGAGGAGACGAACGATGATCATGGACTCTGACACTTTCACTGTTGGGCCTGGGCGCGGGGATGGCCCCGCTTGTCGCGTTCGCGCTCTTCGAAGAGCACCTTCAGTTTGACGTGCTGATCGGAGGTGAGGATGCGCCGCATGCGGTAGAGCATCATGCCGCGGGTATGTCCGAGCTCGGCCCGGGCCGCCTCCACTTTGGCGATGAGGTCGCTGGCGGTGGTCTCGTCGGCGCGACCGTCGGAGACAAGCTTGGACAAATCGGTCTGCAGGCGATCGAGCGTGGCCTTCTGCGTGCGCATCGCCGGGCCCACGCTCTGGTAGATGTCCTCGAGCCTCGCGATCTGCTCGGACGACATGGCCAGTTCGCGCTGGAAGCGCTCGTCTTGCCACCATTTGAAGCTCTGCGCGGCGGCGGGACTGACCGCGCCGACGAGCAGCAGCAGGGCGACCGACAGAGCCGCGGGCACGCGGTACATGGAAACAGAACTCATCGCTGCAGGAGATACGACCGAGACGGCGCGCTGTTTACCGGCGCAGGCGACGCCACGCGACTAGAGCTCGGCCGTGAACGCGGTCAGGGCCTGCACGACCGCCTCCACCAGGTTGTCGGGCGTCGAGGCGCCGGAGGTCAGGCCGATCGCCACGGGACCGGCCGGCAGCCAGTTCTGCGCCACCACGTCCTGTTTGGTGGTCACGTCGCGGTGCCGGATTTCGTAGCGCGAGAGCAGTCCGGCCGGATCCGCGATGTGATACGTGGGCACGGTCTCGGCGCAGATCCGGGCCAGGTTGCAGGTGTTGCTGCTGTTATAGCCGCCGACGACGATCATGGCGTCGAGCCGCTCGGTGGCGAGCATGGTCACGACCGCGTCCTGCCGATCCTGCGTGGCGCTGCAGATGGTGTCGAAGGCGCGAAAGCGCTGCGGCCCGCCGGCGTCGCCGTAACGGGCCCGGAACGCGTCGCGGAACATCTCGCCGATGGCGAACGATTCGGTGCTGAGCATCGTCGTCTGGTTGGCGCAGCCGATGCGCTCCAGGTGCAGGTCAGGATCGAAGCCGGGCGAACTGGCCTCGCGGAAGCGGCCGAGCAGCGCGTCGCGGGCGGCGCTGCCCGGCGCGTGCGCGGCGAGGATGAAGTCGACCACGATCTGCGCTTCGCCGCG
This sequence comes from Acidobacteriota bacterium, assembly GCA_040006875.1. GTDB lineage: Bacteria > Acidobacteriota > Vicinamibacteria > Vicinamibacterales > UBA2999 > CADEFD01. Next base: position 1,203 of record JBDTWC010000676.1, read on the forward strand.
GTCGAGCACCACCAGGTAGTGCCCGCCCGACGTCTGCACGGCCTGCGAGGCCGTGGCCCGGGTTTCCTCGTGCCAGTGCTTGCCGTGGATGATCGAGGTAAAGCCCTCGTTTGCGTAGCGCTTCACGTTCTTCCAGACGTTCAGCACCGACCCGCAGGTCGTGTCGACGAGCGTGCAGCCGATGCCGTCGAGGCGCACGAGATCTTCGACCGTCACGCCAAAGGCCGGCAGGATCACCACGTCTTCGGCGGTGAGCGCTGCCCACGACTCGCCGGCATCCGACAGGAAGCGAATGCCTTGAGCGCGCAGCCGGTCGTTGACGTGCGGGTTGTGGATGATCTCGCCGGTCAGGAACACGCGCTGGCTGGGGAACTTCAAGCGTGCCTGGTAGGCGTAGTCGACCGCACGATCGACGCCGTAGCAGAAGCCGAACTCGCGCGCCAGGTGCACGGTGAGGCGGCCCTGTTGGTAGCAGTAATCGTGCGCCTTGATGTCGGCGACCAGCGCGCTGTGGTAGTTGGCGGCCAGTTGATCGGCGACCTCACGCTTGAGGTCGAGGCCCTTCTTGAAGATGAGCGATGGCACCAGTTCCTACCGGGTCTCGTAGTGGACGGGCGTGAGCGCGTCGAGGGCCTCGAATTCGGGCCGTGTGTGGCGCGTCAACACGGCATCGACTTCGCTCAGCAGGGGGTCGTCGGCGCGGCGGTCGGCCGCGGGCGGCGGCACCGGCGCCACGGCGCGGGCGACGGTCGCCGCGTTGCGCGGGGCAGTCAGGGCGCGGGGCAATTGTCCGGCGGCCACGCCAAGGAGCAGGCCGGCCGCGGCAGCCACCAGCAGCCAGCGGCGGTCGGCGCGCGGGGCCGGCGGCGTGCGGTCGTCGGCGCCGTGGGGGAAGTGCAGGACCCGCGCGACCCCCCCGCTGCGCGCGATGCGCTGCAGGATAGCCTGGCGCTGGCGGGCGAGATCGGCGTCGCTGAAGGCCACGTCGGTGGCGTCGATGGCGCCGGCTCGGGCGTCGTCGAGCACGCCGGCGATGCGGTCACGCTCCCGCCGGCAGCGCCCGCACGACGCCAGATGGGCGTCGGTCTTGGCGGCGACCGCGTCGTCGAGCACGGCCAAGCCGAGCGTGGCGGCATCGAGGTGACGGCTGAAGAGCGTCATGACCGATCTCCCAGCACCGATCGCAGGCGGCGGAGCGCCCGGAACAGGTGCACGCGGACGGTGGCGGGGCGCATGCCCAGGGCCTGCGCGATGGCCTGGGGCGGCTGCTCGTCGAGGTGCGTGAGCATGAAGACGTCGCGCTGCCGGTCAGGGAGCTGCTGGATGGC
>JBDTWC010000677.1:0-2529 GCA_040006875.1 Acidobacteriota bacterium
CCTCGCGCTGGGCGAAGGTCACCGCCATCGCCGTGAACTCGGCCGACTGCGGCCGCGCCGCCTGGAACAGCTCCAGTCCGGGCTGGCACCTCGCCGAGGCATTTCGCGCCAGCATGTCGATCTGGCCGGCCTCGAAGATGGCCTTGGCGGCTACCGCGTCGTTGCGGCTCACGGCGTCGCAGAAGGCGAGCTCGGTTTCGCCCGAGCAGCCGCGCGAGCACGCCGCTAGCGAGAGACACAGTACGCCGATCGTGAGCGCGCGGACGGGGTGTCCAGGGCGCGACATCAGCGCCCCGCCGGTGGACGCTTGCCGAGGGCGAGCAGATTCGCCGTGATGCGATAGGCGCCGGGCACCCCGTAGGGCAACTGGCGATGCAGGGCGTAGGCGAAATAGGTGTAGCTGCCAGCGCCGTATTTGGCGGTGAGCCAGCCGCCGCGCTGCGGGGTCTGACCCCGGTCGAAGGTGGCGATCATGGGCGTGTAGGCCGCATCCCACGTGCTGAAGAACTTCGAGCCGCGCTGCTCCACCCAGCCGGCGAAGTCGGCCGTGGTGATGGCGTTGGGCCAGCGCAACGCCTGGTGCGTCGCGGCCAGAATCTCCACCGGCGAGTCTTCCTCCGACACCTCTTCGGAGTTGCGCGGGTTTTCGGCTAGGAAAGGCGCGTACTGCGCCGGCACGAGCTCCGCGGTGTTGTAGAGCACGATCATGTTGCCGCCGGCCTTCACGTAGTCGAGCAGGCGGCCGTTATAGGTCTTGAGGTCGTCGCGCACCGCGTAGGCGCGCGTGCCGGTCATGATGGCGTCAAACTGCGACAGGTCGGCCGACGCCAGTTCCCGCTCGCCGAGCAGCGTCACCGTGGCGCCAAGTTGCTGCAGTCCGAGCGGGACCTGATCGCCCACGCCCATCACGTAGCCCACTTTCAGATTCGGCAGCACGGTGACGTCGATGCCCCGTACCGCCACCGTGGCTGGCCGGTAGAGGTAGCCCAGGTCGAGATCGCGCTGGTCGATGAGCTCGTAGCCCTCGCGATAGGCACGGCCGGCGCTCGTGGCCACGGCCTGCACGGTGTAGGGCACGGCGTCGATCGAACTCGCCTGGACAGTGAAGTGGTAGCTGGCGCGCTCGCCGGCGCGGGCGAAGGTGAAAGCCTGCTGAGCCGGGGTCACCCGCCAGCCGGCCGGCACGGTGAGTGAGACGCTGCCACTGGTGGCGTCCTCGGCGTTGTGCACGACATCGACCTGGAGCTCGACGCGTCTGGTCGTACTGGCCAGCGGCACCACCGCTGCAAACGGCGACACGGTCACGCCCAGTCTGGGCACGCTTCGCACCTCGCGCAACCGGTCGCCGTAGGGCAGCTTGGCCTCGCGCCGCTTCACCACCTCGCGCACCGTCACCGGCACGCCCTCGACGGTGTAGCGTGCGGCCGCCACCAGCGGCGGCGCCGACCAGGCCCGGCCGAACGACGTCGGCGGATCGAGCGTGTAGCGGCTCTCCTGCAGTCCGCTGCGGCTGAAATAGGGCCGCGTGCTGAGCGGCGCATCGGGGGCCACGACCACGGTGAAGCGCTGCGTGGCCACCTGCTGCGCGGGCAGCGACGCCGGCACGGCCGCGCCAGCCGCGGTCGCCTGCCAGCCAGTGGCAGCCTCGATCACGACGCCGGTCGGCAGGATCGCCATCGCTCCGCGATTGGCCAGCCTGGTCCTGACCTCGAAGGTCTGACCGGGCACCGGCGCCGCCATCGTGGCCGGCGGCGCGAACATCGCAAACGGCCCGGTGGCTTCCGGTTGACCGGCCAATTGCGCTGTGGCCACGAGCTCGAGGCCCAGGCACGCGGTGATGGCGTCTTGAATCTGCTGCTCCTTGATCCGCAGCACGAACAGCACTTCGTCCTCGCCCGCGCTCTTGGCCATGGCGTCGCGAATCAGGTTGAGCGCTCCGGCCAGGCCCGGCACCGCGGCGGAGGGATCGCTCATCTTGAAGTCGGTGGCCGCGCGGCCCATCGCGCCGTCGACGCGCGCGAGCTGATCGGCCGCCCCTTCCGGCGAGCGCCGGCCGAGCTGCGTGTAGAGCCCTGAGTAGGTGGTCATGATGCCGTCGAAGATCGACGTCTCCTTCCCGGCCCCGCCGATGCGCGAGCCGACGCGCGAGTAGTAGCCGTAGTTGGCGCCGGCCCCCGGCGTGAAGCGGCCGCCGTTCTGCGAGCGCTGGAAGCTGAGGCCGTAGCGGGCCAGGTTGTCGTAGGAGTCGCCGAGCACGGGGCTGTACTCGCCGCTGTCGATGCGCACGGTCCAGTTCTCGTGCTCGCGCACGCCGCCGATGTAGAGCTTGAACGGCTGCCACGGGCGCAGGCCTTCCTGGATCTGGTCGGGGAACACGTTCGGATCACCCGCCGCCTGGAACGCGAGCTGAGTGATGAGACCGGCCGCCTGGTGGTTGCCGTGGCCATCGCGCTCGTTGCCCTGGAAGCGCGACAGCAGCACGAACGGACGACTCGTGCGGATGACCCGCACCACGTCGCGCAGCACGGC
>JBDTWC010000678.1:0-2529 GCA_040006875.1 Acidobacteriota bacterium
TGGTCGGCCCCACCCTGACGCCGGTCGTGGTCTTCATTCCACTCGCGTTCCTCGACGGCATGACCGGCGTGTTCTTCAGGGCCCTCGCGCTGACCATGGTGACGTCGCTGCTCACGTCGCTCGTGCTGGCCGTCACGCTGACGCCGGCGCTGGCCATGTGGCTGACCCGCCCGCCCCGGGTGCGTACCGACAACGCGGCGCACGCAGATGAGGGTCCCGTCCTGCGGACCGTGGGGCGGATCTACGAGCGTGCGCTCCGGCTTGCCCTCCGCCACCGCTGGATCACCGTGGCCCTCTGTGCGGTCGTGCTCGCCGCCACCGCCGGCGTCTACGCCAGACTCGAATCGGACTTTCTCCCGCCCATGGACGAAGGCGGGTTCGTGATCGACTACCGCACCCCTCCCGGCACCAGCCTGACCGAGACCAGCCGCCAGTTGCTGCAGGCTGAAACGATTCTCCGGTCGCTGCCCGAGGTCGAGAGCTACTCGCGGCGCACGGGTGCACGGCTGGCGCTGGCGATTGCCGAGCCCAACACGGGCGACTTCCTGGTGAAGCTACGAGCGACCAGGCAGCGTTCGACCGAGGCGGTGATCTCAGAGCTGCGTAGCCGGTTCATCGAAGCCTTGCCCGGTGTGGCGTTCGAGTTTCCAGGCATCCTCGGCGATCTGATCGGCGACTTGATGTGGGCGCCGAAACCGATCGAGATCAAGCTCTACTCGACCGACGCCGCCTACATGAAGGCCGAGGGCCCACGGATCGAAACCCTCTTGAAGTCGATTCCTGGTGTCGTCGACACGTTCGACGGGCTCACCTATGCGGGCACGACGCTGCGCCTCTCGGTCCGCGCGGGCGACGCCCAGCGGCTGGGATTCACCTCGGAAGACATCGCGACGGCGGTCGGCACGGCCATGTTGGGACGGCCGGCCTCGACGGTGCTCGAAGGCGACCGCGTGGTCACCGTCAGGGTCACGGTCGACCCGTCCCGCATCGCCGAGATCGCGACGCTGCGCGAGTTGCCGGTACGCTCTCCTGCCGGCACGGTGGTGCGGCTGGCCGACCTCGTCGACATCACCGAGGACGCCGGTCAGCTCGAGCTGCGGCGCGAGGATCTCCGCCAGGACATCGCCGTCACCGCCCGCCTGGAGGGGCGCGATCTGGGCAGTGCCATGGCCGAGATCCAGCAGAAGCTGGCCAGCGACCCCTCCATTCCTGCTGGCGCCATCGAGTACGGCGGCCTCTTCGAACAGCAGCAGGCCTCGTTCCGCAATCTCTCCGCGGTGCTGGCCATGGCCATCGTGCTGGTCTTCACCGTGCTGCTCATCGAGTTCCGCTCGTTCGCGGAGCCGTTGTCGATCGTGGCTGGGGCGATCCTGTCGCTGTTTGGCACCACCCTGGCGCTGTGGCTGACCGGGACGTCGCTCAACGTCGTCTCGTTCCTCGGCGCCATCATCGGCATCGGCATCGTGGCCAAGAACGGCATTCTGATGCTGGACTTCGTCGAGCACTTCGTGGCCGCCGGCGACTCCCTCGACGAGGCATTGGTGCAGTCGGGCCGCCGGCGCCTGCGTCCGGTGTTGATGACCTCGCTGGCTGCTGCCCTCGGGATGCTGCCCCTGGCCTATGGCGTCGGTTCTGGCGCCGACATGCTGAAGCCGCTTGCCATCGCAGTCATGGGCGCGCTCGGCATCTCGGTGCTGCTATCGCTCGTCGCCACTCCAACAATCATGCGGGTCCTTCGAGGGCGCAGAGCGTGACCTACTCGACATCCGAACGACGCTTCTCCACAACGGTTCGACCAAAGACATCCAGCATGACCCTCGCTCGCACCGTCAGCGCCTTCGTGCTCGTTCTGACCTCACTGACGTCAGCCGCCGCGCAACCGCCCGCAACGACCCCGGCGACGCCTGACGTCATGCCGACGTGGGGGTCGCTCTTCACGGAGCTGCCGCGCGACGCCCGCCATCTACCCTCCAAGGCCAACGCGCTCTGGCTGGGCGGCGCGGGTGCGCTGGCTCTGATCGTGCACAGCGAGGACGCCGCGTTGACACGGCGTGCCGTCGCGTCGCCAGGCCTCGACACGACGCTCGAGGCCGGCGCCTTCGTGGGCGGTGGCGTCGTGCAGGTGGGCGGCGCGTTTGCCACGTTTGTGCTTGGCAAGGTCAGCGACCGTCCCCGCGTGGCATTGGTGGGCGCGGATCTGGTTCGCGCGCAGATCATCAACACGGCCCTGACGCAAGGTCTTAAAGTGGCCGTCAACCGCCGGCGCCCCGACGGCTCGCGGTTCTCGTTTCCGTCCGGCCATGCCTCGTCGAGCTTCGCCACCGCGGCCGTGCTACAGCGTTGGCTCGGCTGGAAGGCGGGCGTTCCGGCTGTCGGGGCGGCGACGTATGTGGCGGCGTCGCGCCTGCAGGAGAACAGGCACTACCTCAGTGACGTGGTCTTTGGCGCGGCGCTCGGGATCGTCGCTGGACGGGCGGTCACGGTTGGGCACGGGGCGCACACGTTCGCGCTCACGCCGCTGGCGTCATC
>JBDTWC010000679.1:0-2528 GCA_040006875.1 Acidobacteriota bacterium
GCCCGATGGTGGCCGAGGCTGTGGCGGAGCTGAGTGCGGCGCGCCACATGCAGGAAGCCACGCGGATTGACAGCGATGCGGCACTCGTCTCGGCCTTCGCCGCCATGGATGCGGGCCAGCGTCTGCTGACGCTCTACGACGACTCGATCCTGCCCCTGGCGCGGCTGACGCTGGAATCGTCGATGGCGTCTTACCAGGTCGGCACGGTCGACTTCCTCACCCTGTTGTCGAACGTCACCAACGTGCTGACGTTCGAGATCGCCAACGAACAACAACGCGCGCTGTATCTGCAGGCGCTCGCGCGGATCGAGCCCCTCACCGGGCTCGCGCTCATTCGTTAACGCCACGAGGACCGATCATGACCGACCAACCTGCCCCACCGCACTCCTCACTTCTTCTGCTCGTGGCCGTGGCGCTGGGCGCGCTCGCGATCGGGTCGGTAGGCACCTACCTGGCGACGGCCAGGATGGCGCCACCGGCCGACATCGGACCGGCGTCGACGACGCCGGCTGTCGAGGACCATTCAGGCCGTGCGGCCGGCAGCGCCGCCGCCGCGCCCGCATCCACACGGGTCTACATCTCGCCGGCGCGCCAGCAGACCATCGGCGTGAGAACGGCCGTCGTCGGGCACCAGTCGCTCGACCGCACCATCCGCACGGTCGGCACCATCGCCTACGACGAGACCCGCGTCACGGACGTGCACCCCAAGGTCACGGGGTGGGTGGAGCGTGTGTTTGTCGACTACGTCGGCAAGAGCGTGCGGCGAGGCCAGCCCCTCCTGACCATCTACAGTCCAGACCTCGTGGCGACCCAGCGCGAGTATCTGCTCGCGCTCCGGGCGCAGAAGCAGCTCGGAGAGAGCCAGTTCCCCGAGACCCGTGCCGGCGGAGACTCCCTGCTCGACGCCACGCGCGATCGGCTGCGGCTGTGGGACGTGGCCGACGAGCAGGTGGCTACGCTCGCGCGCACCGGTCAGGTACAGAAGACCCTGACCGTCTACTCGCCGTTCTCAGGCGTGGTCCTCGAGCGCAACACGTTCGCCGGTCAGTACGTGGGTCCGGAGACCAGCATGGTCAAGATCGCCGACCTCTCGACCGTCTGGGTGATTGCCCAGGTATTCGAATACGAAGCCCGTGCCCTCGCAATTGGCCAGCGGGCAGAGATCCAGTTCCCGTTCGGCCAGTCCTCGCGCGCGTTGAATGGCCGCGTCACCTTCATCTATCCCGACATCGACCCGCAGACCCGGAGAGCCAGGGTGCGCATCGAGTTCAAGAACCCTGGCCTCGAACTCAAGCCCGAGACCTACGTCACGGTCGTCGTCGCGGTCGCCGGCGGCCTTCAACTGGCGGTGCCCAAGGAAGCGGTGATCGATACCGGCGCGTCCCGCTATGTGCTCGTGGCGCTCGACGACGGCTACTTCGAGCCGCGTCCGATCGACATCGGCGAGCCGACGGATGCCTTCTATCCCGTTCTGAAGGGCCTCTCCGCGGGTGAGCGCGTGGTTACCTCTGCGCAGTTCCTCATCGACTCCGAAACGAACCTGCAGTCGGCGATGCAGGCCATGGCGACGAGCATGCCCGGGATGGACATGACGCCAAAGCCGGCCCCGCCACCGCCAGACCCGCAGCGGCATCAAGAACACCAGCCGCAGTAGGCGCCGCCATGATTGACAAGCTCATCGCCTTCAGCGCCCGCAACGCCTTCATCGTCTTGTTGCTGATGCTCGCCATCGTCGGTGGCGGCGTCTGGGCAATCCGGCAGACCCCGATCGATGCCGTCCCGGATCTGTCGGATGTGCAGGTGATCGTCACCGCCAACTGGGAAGGGCGCAGCCCGACCAAGTCACCTATCCGATCGTGACGGCGCTCATCTCGGCCCCCAACGTCAAGGTGGTGCGGGGCTTCTCGTACTTCGACGTCTCGTTCGTCTACGTGATCTTCCAGGACGGCACCGATCCCTATTGGGCACGCAGCCGTGTGCTCGAGTATCTCAACGGGCTTCAGGGACGCCTGCCCGCAGGCGTGACGCCGGTGCTGGGGCCCGATGCGACCGGGGTCGGCTGGGCCTTCGAATACGCCCTGGTCGACAAGACCGGCACCCACGATCTGTCGCGGCTGCGGACGCTCAACGACTGGTACGTGCAGTACTGGCTGCGCAGCATCACGGGCGTCGCCGAAGTGGCGTCGGTGGGCGGCTACGTCAAGCAGTACCAGGTCGAGATCGACCCCAACGCGCTGCTCGCCTACGACCTGTCGATCGACAGGGTCATCATGGCCATCCGCAAGAGCAACAACGACGTGGGCGGACGCGTGGTGGAGTGGACGGGCCGCGAGTACATGGTCCGCGGGCGCGGCTACCTGCAGAGCATCGCCGACATCGAGCTGGTGAGCCTGGGCGCCAAAGCCGACGGCACCCCCGTGCTCGTGAAGGATGTCGGCCGGGTGCATCTCGGCCCCGACATGCGCCGCGGCGTCGCCGAGTTGAACGGTGAGGGTGACGTGGCCGGCGGGATCGTGGTCATCCGCTAC
>JBDTWC010000680.1:0-2524 GCA_040006875.1 Acidobacteriota bacterium
ACCGAGTTCGGCATCATCGTCATCGAGCCGGGCGAAGTGGCGGTGATCCCGCGCGGCGTGAAGATCCGCGTCGAGCTCGTCGACGGTCCAGCGCGCGGCTATCTGTGTGAAAACTACGGCGGCGCGTTCACGTTGCCCGAGCGCGGGCCGATCGGCGCCAACTGCCTGGCCAATCCGCGCGACTTCCTCACCCCGGTGGCCGCCTATGAAGATCGCGACGTGCCCTCGCGCCTCTACGTGAAGTGGGGCGGCACGCTGTGGACCGCGACCCTCGATCACTCGCCGCTCGACGTGGTGGCCTGGCACGGCAACTACGCGCCCTACAAGTACGACCTGCGCCGCTACTCGCCGGTGGGCCCGGTGCTCTACGACCACGCCGACCCGTCGATCTTCACGGTGCTGACCTCGCCGTCGGAGACGCCCGGCACCGCCAACATCGACTTCGTGATCTTTCCCGATCGCTGGCTGGTGGCCGAGAACACGTTCCGGCCGCCCTGGTATCACATGAACGTGATGAGCGAGTTCATGGGTCTGGTCTACGGCCAATACGACGCCAAGCCCCAGGGCTTCGTGCCCGGCGGCATCTCGCTGCACAACTCCATGCTGCCGCACGGACCGGATGAAGAGGCGTTCGAGACCGCCAGCAACGTCGCCCTGAAGCCCAAGAAGCTCGAGGGCACCATGGCCTTCATGTTCGAGACGCGCTACCCGCAGCGCGTCACCGGATATGCGGCGCAGTCCGCCGCGCGCCAGAGCGGCTATGCCGCCTACGGCCGTCAACTGAAGAAGCACTTCGACCCGACCAAGCCCTAGGAACGGACGTACGGTGAGCACAGCACTCGACCACACGCACGACCCGGCGCGCGCCAGCTGGGTGGCGTCGGCCAACGGCCACGCCGACTTCCCGCTGCAGAACCTGCCCCTCGGCGTGTTCTCGCCCACGCCCGACGCGGCGCCGCGCGGAGGGGTCGCCATCGGCGCTCAGATTCTCGATCTGGCGGCGGCCCATCGCGCCGGCCTCTTCACCGGCGCGGCGGCCGCGGTGGCCGCACTGGCCGCACCCGCGCGGCTCAACGCCTACCTGGCCGCCGGGCCCGACGCGCATCGCGCGCTGCGTCGCCGCCTGTTCGATCTGCTCGCCGTGGCTGCGCCGGAGCGCGTGGCGGTGGAGCCTCTGCTCTCGCCGGCGAGCACGAGCGTGATGCATCTGCCCGCGGAGATCGGCGACTACACCGACTTCTACGCCGGGATCAACCACGCACTCAACGTGGGCAAGCAGTTCCGGCCCGACCAGCCGCTGCTGCCGAACTACAAATACGTGCCGATCGGCTACCACGGCCGCGGCTCGTCGATCGGCGCGTCGGGCACGCCGGTGCGCCGCCCTCATGGCCAGCGCAAGCCGCCGACCGAGTCGGTGCCCACGTTCGGCCCAGCGCGGCGCCTCGACTTCGAACTCGAGCTCGGCATCTGGATGGGAGCCGGCAACGAACTCGGCACGCCGATCCCGATCGCCGAGGCGGGCGCACGCATCGCCGGCTTCTGTCTGCTCAACGACTGGTCGGCGCGCGACCTGCAGGCCTGGGAGTACCAGCCGCTCGGGCCGTTCCTGGCCAAGAACTTCGCCACCTCGATCTCACCGTGGATCGTGACCCCCGACGCCCTGGCGCCGTTCCGCGCGCCGCAAGCGCCGCGCCCCGATGGCGATCCCGCGCCGCTGCCCTACTTGCTCGACGCCGCCGACCAGCACGCCGGCGCGCTCGATCTCGAACTCGAGGTGTTGCTGCTCACGCCCTGCCTCACCGCTGGCGGCTTGCCGCCCCATCGGCTCTCGCTCGGCAACGCGCGCCACATGTATTGGACCGTGGCGCAGCTGGTGGCCCATCACGCGAGCAACGGCTGCAATCTGCGGCCCGGCGATCTGTTCGGGTCGGGCACCATCTCGGCGCCGACGCCCGACGGCCTGGGCAGCCTGCTCGAGATCACCGAAGGCGGTAGCCGGCCGATTCAGCTCGCGTCGGGGAGCATGCGCACCTTTCTCGAAGACGGCGACGAGGTGATCATCCGGGCGCGCGCCCGCCGCGACGGCTACGCCAGCATCGGCTTCGGCGAAGTGCGCGGCGTGCTCCTGCCGGCCTGAGGCCAACCTGAGGCGCCTGAGGCCCGCTGCCACTCAGATTTCGAGCAGGTCCCGGCCGACGATGACGATGCCTCGGAAGTGGGTTTGCGCCGCTTCCTGCCACATCCGAGGGGTGACCAGAGGATCGTCGGGCGGCACGAGATGCGAGAGCACCAGCGTCTTCACGCCCGCTTCCTGCGCCACGCGGCCCGCGTCTTCGGCCGCCGTCTGATGGGCGAGGATGCTGGCCTTGAGCGCAGTGGCGTTGGGCACCCGCGCCACCATCCGGTCGATGGCCGGCGGGTAGATCGCCGAATGCACCAGCACGTCAGCGCCCTTGGCGAGGCGGACCAGGTTCTCCGAGCGCGACGTGTCGCCCGAGATCACGATCGAGCGGTCGGCCGCGTC
>JBDTWC010000681.1:0-2523 GCA_040006875.1 Acidobacteriota bacterium
GGCGAACCCCGAGGTAATGAGATTGGCGATCTGCGCGTCCGTCGGGCTGGCCGGCGGCGTGCTGTTCGCGGCCCAATAGCCGGTGTAGGTCAGCGAATTGTTGATGAGGACGTTGCTCGCGTTGAAATAGGTGTGGTTGATGTTCCAGTGCGGCGTACCACCGATGTTGCGCATGAAAAAGCCCACCAGCGAACCGTCGGTCGAGCCCGTGCCGGTCGCGCCGGGCGTCGGGCCGCCACTGTAGATGGTGCTGGTACCCCAGTACACGGCGGACACCTTGGGGCTGAGCAGCACCGGACCGCCATGGAAGAAGATGCCGGTGTTGCCGCCACCACCGCCACCGCCCGGCTTGGCCTGCTCAAGCAGCCCGTCGTCCCGCCCGTTGGCCGGCACCGCAGAACGCAATTCGAAGATCCGCCGCGGAGCCTGCGCTTGTTCCGGAAGCCCGCTACTCGCCAGTTCCGTTTGTGGTGGGCTGGTTGCCTGTTCGGCGCAGCCGGCCAATACCAGCACGCCGCCGGCAATGGCCATACGGATCATGGGAGCGACACGCCTCATGGGGTACCTCGCTGTTAGACGGTTGTGACCGGGGCACGCTTCATGGTTACTAGTACCGGCAATCCCGCTCCACCGCAAGGTCGCGGATCACACGCCCGCGCTGCCGCTGCCGGCCCACATTCCCGGCAGTAATCGCACCAACCAGATCCCGCTGATCACGAACAACACACCCCAGATCGCGGCCTGCGGCAAGTGTCCGTAGAGCGCGCTGCCGGCTCCGAACAATGCCGAATAGACGAACGTGCAACCGAGCAGCCAGCCCAGGAACGACTGTGGCAGGCTGTCGGGCGACGCGGTGACCCCCGCCTCGGCGCGGATATTTTCCCAACCCGGTCCGGAGGGACGGACCAGCTTGTAGAATGAAAGCAGCGTCGCGCGGTCGGTAGGCGGCGAGAGATACGCCACGCTGACCCAGACCGCGGTCGTCACCGCCACCGTACCGATCAACGACCAGTGCGCGGCCAACGGGTGGCCCATGCGCCCGGCGGCAAAGAAGGCCAGGGCGACGACGAACGAACTGACCATCGCGGCGATCTCGCACCAGGCATTGACCCGCCACCAGAACCAGCGCAGCAGGTAGATCAGGCCGGTTCCCGCGCCCACCGAGAGCAGCAGGTTGAAGCTTTCGGCCGCCGTGTTGAGCACGTAGGTCACGCCCGCGGCGATGGCCATCAGCAACACCGTGACCAACCGCCCGGCCATGACATAGTGCTTCTCTGCGGCATCGGGCTTCAAGAAGCGGCGATAGAAGTCGTGCACCAGGTATGAACCGCCCCAATTCAGGTGCGTGGCGATCGTGGAGACATAGGCCGCCAGCAGCCCGGCCACCATCACGCCGAGAAATCCGTGCGGCAAGAAGCGCAGCATCGCCGGGTACGCCAGGTCGTGGCCGATCAACCGGCTGTCCACGTTCGGGAAGGTGCGGGCAATGTCCGCCAGTTGCGGATAGACGAGGAGCGACGCCAGCGCCACGATGATCCACGGCCACGAACGCAACGCATAGTGCGCCACGTTGAAGAGCAACGTGCCGCCGACCGCATCCTTCTCGCTCCTGGCCGCCAGCATGCGTTGCGCGATGTACGAACCGCCACCCGGCTCGGCGCCCGGATACCACACCGACCACCACTGGATGGTGAGTGGGATGACCATCACCGACAGCGTCAAGCTCCAGTCGCCGAAATCCGGCACCAGGCTGAGGATCTTCGGGTCGGTGCGCGCCATCAACCCCGCGAGTCCGCCAACCTCCGGTTGCTGGAGGGCGTAGTACGCCGCGGCAAACGAGCCGGTCATGGCGATGCCGAACTGGATGAAGTCGGTGACCAGCACGCCCCACAAGCCACTCGTCGCGGCGAACGCCACATTCAGGATGGCGCAGATCAGCAGGGTCTTCCCCATCGGCCAGCCCAGCACGATGCTGGCGATCTTGGCGGCGGCCAGGTTCACCGTCGCCATGATGACGCAGTTGAACAGCAGGCCGAGATACACGGCGCGAAATCCGCGGACCAGCGTCGCAGCGCGACCGCTGTAGCGCAACTCGTAGAACTCGAGGTCCGTCATCACCCCGGAACGCCGCCACAGCCTGGCGTAAAAGAACACCGTGGCCATGCCGGTGAGCAGGAACGACCACCACGCCCAGTTGCCCGCCACGCCGCTGACCCGCACGAAGTTGGTGACCAGGTTCGGCGTGTCGGTGCTGAAGGTCGTGGCCACCATCGAGACGCCGATCAACCACCACGGCGCAGACCGGCCCGAAGTGAAGAACTCGGCTGTGCTCGACCCGGCGCGCCGGGCCAGCCACAACGCCGGGATGAACGACACGACGACGGACAGGGCAACGATCGTCCAGTCGAGCGAATTCATCTGCATGCGGGCACCTGGCGCTGAGCCATCAGCCGGGAATGGTGGGATAGCGCGAATGCAATTGTCGGTACAGCTCGTTGTACAGGTCGGCCTCGGCGCCGTCCT
>JBDTWC010000682.1:0-2517 GCA_040006875.1 Acidobacteriota bacterium
TTCGCGAGCAGGAAGCGTCGGCGCGCGAGAACCTGCAGGTGGTGCGCGAGCGCTTCGACGTGCGCTCCAACGCCCGTCGCGTGGTGGTTGGCCGCGCCGAGATCGACGAGGTGGTTTCGAAGTGGACCGGGGTGCCGCTGTCCTCGATCAACCAGGACGAGAGCGACAAGCTGCTACGCATGGAGGAGGAGCTGCACCGGCGCGTCATCAGCCAGGAGCAGGCGATCTCGGCCGTGTCGCGCGCCATCCGCCGTTCGCGCGCCGGGTTGAAGAGCCCGGCCCGTCCGGTCGGCAGCTTCATGTTCCTGGGGCCGACCGGCGTCGGCAAGACCGAACTGGCCCGGGCCCTGGCGCAGTATCTGTTCGGCAGCGAACAGGCCCTCATCCGCTTCGACATGTCCGAGTACATGGAGAAGCACTCGGTGTCGAAGCTGATTGGCTCGCCGCCCGGATACGTGGGCCACGAAGAGGGCGGGCAGCTCACCGAGCGCGTGAAGCGCAATCCCTACTCGGTGGTGCTCCTTGACGAGATTGAGAAGGCCCATCCCGACGTGTTCAACATCCTGCTGCAGGTGTTCGAAGACGGCCATCTCACCGACGGGCTCGGGAACCGCGTGAACTTCAAGAACGCGATTATCATCATGACCTCGAACATCGGCGCGCGCTTCATCCAGAAGCGGGCCACGCTCGGCTTCCAATCCGACAGTGGCGACTCGACCAAGAGCATCACCGACATGGTGCTCGGCGAGGTCAAGCGCACCTTCAACCCCGAGTTCATCAACCGGGTCGATGAACTGATCGTGTTCGACGCGCTCTCCGACGATGACCTGCGGCGCATCCTGGTGCTGCTGGTCGCCCAGGTCAACACCAACCTGGCCGATCGCCGCATGAGCGTGCGGCTCACGCCCGAGGCGCTCGACTGGCTGATCGACGTGACCTGCAAGGATCGCTCGTACGGGGCCCGGCCCCTGCGCCGTGCCATTCAGCGCTACGTCGAGGATCCCCTGGCCGAAGAGGTCATCCGCGGCCGGCTGCGGGGCGGTGAGTTCGAGGTCTACGTCGAGGGCGCGACGCTCGCCTATCGCCCGATGCCGGAGCCCGCCGAGGCCGTAGGGGCAGGCCGTCCGCTTTCCAGCGACGTCTGAATCCGGTAGGATCGGTGGATTCAGCTATCGGCAGCCGCGCCAGCAGGATCGGGGCGCCATCGGGCTGTAGCGCTGCCGGTGTGAGGACAATGCGAAGGCTCTGTATTCTGTTGCTGCTCAGTGTGGTGGTGTGTGCCGACGCCGCCGAGGCCCGTCAGGCGGCTCCCGCCCCGGCCGTTCCAGCCGCTGCCGCCCCCGCGTTGGCCCAGGCGCCAGTGCGTATGCCGCCGGCCGGCTCCGGACCGGTCATCCGTTTCATCCAGTTGAAGTTCCATCCGGTCGATGAGTCGCTCATCGATCCGCAGACCTATCTCTATTACATCCAGACGCAGCCGAGCCGCAGCTCAGACGGCGTGTGGGTGCCGTACGACGAAGCCGCCGAGGCGAAGCTGCGCGACGACTTCCGCCGCCTCTGGGGCACCAACTTCCTCGACAACCTGTGGGTCGAAGTGCTCGACGAGCCCTACGACAACGGCGTCGTCGGCAAGCGCGTGATCTTCAACATGGAAGAGCGCCCGCGGGTCAAGATCGTCGACTACACCGGCTCGACGAAGGTGGAGCGCACCAAGGTCGACGAGAAGATGAAGGAGCTGGGCGTGGCCCTGCGCCTCGACTCGTTCCTCGACGAGGGGGCGGTGCGCCGCGTCAAGGGCATCATCCAGACCCTGATGGGCGAGAAGGGCTATCAAGACGCCGAGATCACCTCCAACGTGGAGACGCTGCCCGGCGGTCCGAAGCTCGTGAAGGTCGTCTTCGACGTCAAGGAGGGGCCCAAGGTCCGCATCCGCGAAGTCGAATTCGTGGGCAACGAGGCCGAGAGCGACGGCACGCTGCGTCGCAAGATGAAGGACACCAAGCAGCACGGCCGGCTCTCGTGGCTGCTCGGCGGCGGCACCTACAAGGCGGCCAAGTTTGAAGAAGACGCCGACAAGGTGGTGGCGTTCTATCGCAACAAGGGCCACATCGAGGCCCGCGTCGGCACGCCTGAGTTCCAGACCTTGCAGGACAGCCCCGACGGCAAGACCCGCTGGATCAAGGTCAAGATTCCGATCACCGAAGGCCCGCGCTACAAGGTGGGGGAGTTCACCTTCGCCGGCAACACGGTCGTGAAGTCAGAAGGCCTGCGTCCGCTCTTCAAGTTGAAGCCGGGCGACTGGTACAACGAAAAGCGCGTCCGCGACGGCCTGCGCAAGTCGCAGGAAATCTACGGCGGCGGCGGCTATTTCGAGTTCACCGGCTATCCCGATCTGAAGCCGCAGGCAGCGGCCACCGGACCGCTGGCCGGTCCGGCCGAGCCGACCGTCGACGTCACGATGCAGTTCCAGGAGGGCGAGCAGTACTTCGTCAACCGCATCACCTTCACCGGCAACAC
>JBDTWC010000683.1:0-2517 GCA_040006875.1 Acidobacteriota bacterium
CACCGCACCCCCGACCTGGGGGGGCGCGGTCGGTCGAGCCGGCTTCGCTGGCGCGGCCACCGCAGGCTTCATCGCCACCGCGGTGTCGCCGGGCCGCACGATGCGCGTGGCGTTCACGTCTTCGACGGCGCTGTCGCCGCCGGCCAGCACGTCGACGACCGTGAGCTGGTAGTCGCCGAGCAGGATGGTCGTGCCGGGAAGCAGTTCCTGGCGCATCACCTTCTGATCGCCGACCCAGCTGCCGTTGGCGCTGTTGAGATCGAGATAGAACCAGGTCTCGCCCTCGCGCCGCAACTCGGCGTGATGGCGCGACAGCGTCTTGTCGGGATCTTTGAGCGTCAGGTCGTTGTCGGTGGCCCGGCCCAGGCGCACGTCCACCCGCGCCAGCGGCAGCTCTGCCTCGACTACGCCGGCTCTCGTCATTCGCACAGTGGGCATGACCGGACTCACTTCCCCAGGCGCGCGGTGGCCCGCGCGTGCTCGGCGATCTTCTGTGCCCGATCGTATCGTGGATCGTCGCGTTCGATGAGCTGCAGCACCTCGTCGGCATGCAGCAGCGCGTCGTCGTAGCGCATGCCGAAGTCGGCCATCTCCGCCGCGGCCAGTGCCTTCGAGGCGGCGCGGTCGAGGTGCGCCGCCGCATCCGCGAAGGCCGCCTGCGCGCGCGCGTTGTTCCGGTCGCGCGTCACCGCCGCGGCCAACAGCATGGCCGCATCGCGCCAGCGCTCCGTCTCGAGCCGCATGCGCCCCTCTTCGTGCAGGGCCTGCGCCTCCGTCACCCCGGCCATGGCCGCGCGCTGCACCACGTCTTTCACGATCACCGATCCCTCGGCCGCAGCCCGCAGGCGCGCCAGCAGCTCTGGCGGCGCCGCGGCGAGTGCTTCCTCCGCTGCCCGCCCGGCACGCGCCGGTCCGCTCGACGAGCCGAGCAGTGCATAGAGCAGCCCGAGCATGACCAGCAGGGTGACGACGGCGGTGAGCGCGAGCTCGATCGCCTTGGCGGTGCCGCTCGCCGCCGCGCCGCCGGCCCCGCCGCCTTCGGGGTCGAGGTCGAGGAAGGTCAGCTCGATGTCACCGACGCCGATCCGGTCGCCCGGCTCGAGCACCCGCACCGACGTGGCCTCGTCGTTGACGCGGGTGCCGTTGGCGCTCTCGAGATCCTGGATGGTGTATTCGCCGTCGCGGAACTCGACCAGCGCGTGGGCCTTCGACACGAGCGGCGAGTTGAGCGCGATGGTGTTCTTGGCCTCGCGGCCGATCGTGGCCGGGCGCCCGTTCGACAGGGCGTATTCCGAGGCACGCCCGTCGGGGCCGGTCCAGCGCAGGACCGGCTGTTTAGGCTCGCGGCGGCGGAGATCGTCGCGTCTCATAGACGTCACACCTTCATGAAACGGATGCTCAGCGACTGGCCATCGCTGGCGCGGGTGACATCGATGGCCAGGCGGAAGTCGCGCCCGGTCGGCAGCGCGCTGCCCTGCGCGGCGCGCTCGGGGGTGGCCAGCGTGACCAACCGCAAGACTTCGTCGGCCACACCCTGATCCTCCAGCACATCGATCAGGTGCTGCCCCACCGCGCTGCCGGGCGCCGTGCCGAGCAAGGCGGCGCAGCCCGCATCGGCCCGCACGACGCGGAAGCTGCCATCGGTGTCGATGGCGGCGCTCGTGGCCCCGGCGCCGTCGTTGGTCACGGGCGCCTCGACCCGCACGGCCGTGACGGGGACGTCGCCAGGACGTCGTCCCGCCGGTGACAGAGCGAAGGTGACGGCGTCGAGGATGCGCGAACCGCCGCGCAGGCTGAACGGATCGCGGCCGGCACTCACCTGCCGCGTGGTCATCAGCTCCACTTCCTCGCCGAGCCGCGACAGGCGCGCATCGGCGATGGCGGTCAACTGCCGCGCCGCCAACCAGGCCGCCCCCAGACACAGCAGCAACAGCGGCGTCGCGATCGCCGATGACGGCGGCGCCGGATGGATGCGGGCCGGGTCGACGACCAGGGCCGCAACCACCGCACGGCCATCGCCGGTCGTCGCCGGCACATAGACATCGACCAGCCCATGATCCGCAGCGACCACCCGTGGCTCCGGGCCGGCGAGCGCGGGCACGGTCACGCTGGTGCCGGCTTCATTGAGCGGCGCCAGCACGCGCCCATCCACCCCGATGACCCGCGCACTGGTGATGCTCGGGTGGCGGCGCAGCGCGCTGGTGATGCTGTCGAGCGGCTGCGCCGGCTCGCGCGAGGTGCGCACGAGCTCTACGGCGCTCACGGCCAGCGCGTTGTAGTGCGCCTGCAGCAGCGGCGTGCGTTGGTCGGGCTGGAGCAGGTCGGGCACGAGCCCGGCCAGAAACGACACCAGCGCCACCGGCACGACCCACAGCAGCATGGTGCGCGCGAAGGTCAGCTCGGGGGCAGTGGTGGCGCGTGCTCCGGCCACCGGTGTACCCGAGACCACCGGCGGCGGCGCCGCCGCCGGCGTGGTCATGGCGATGGCGGTCGACGGCTCGAGCCGCGAGGCGGCCG
>JBDTWC010000684.1:0-2516 GCA_040006875.1 Acidobacteriota bacterium
CGGTCGACGCCGCCGGCCGGCTCTACGACGGGACGCCGATCGACGGCCCGGCCGGCCTGCGGGCCGCGCTGCTCGCGCACAAGGACGCGTTCCTGCTCAGCTTCACCGAGCACCTCATGACCTATGCGCTCGGCCGCCGGGTCGAGAGCTACGACATGCCGGTCGTGCGCGCGATCATCCGCGACGCCGCCAAGTCAAACTACGCCATCTCCTCGTTCGTCGTCGGCATCGCTACGAGCGCCCCGTTCCGCTTCGCCCGGCTGACGGCGGTCGAATCCGATACGGGACAGCCGATCAACCGATAGATTCGCGCCTCATGGCCATGTATTTATCTCAGCCCCATCTCTCTCGTCGCGCGGTCCTGAAGGGCGTCGGCGTCACCGTGGCGTTGCCGTTCCTCGAGGCGATGGTGCCGGCACGCGCCACGGCGGCCGCGGCCGCCAGCCCGGTGCGCTTCGCGGCCATCGAGATGGTGCACGGCTCGGCCGGCGCCACCGTGGTCGGCACCGAGAAACACCTGTGGTCGCCAGCGGCGACCGGCCAGGCGTTCGATCTGGCACCGACCAGCTTGCGCACACTCGAGCCCTATCGTGACTACCTCACGATCGTGAGCAACACCGACGTGCGCAACGCCGAGGCCTTCGATCTGCCCGAGATCGGCGGCGATCACTTCCGCTCGAGCGCGGTGTTCCTGACCCAGGCGCATCCGCGCCAGACGCAGGGCTCGGACGTGCGCGCCGGCATCTCGATCGACCAGCACTACGCTCAGCGCTTCGGCCAGGAGACGCCGATCCCGTCGCTGCAGTTGTGCATCGAGAACGTCGATCAGGCGGGCGGCTGCTCCTACGGCTACTCGTGCGTCTACACCGACACCATCAGCTGGGGTGCGGCCGACGAGCCGCTGCCGATGATCCGCGATCCGCGCGTGGCCTTCGATCAGCTGTTCGGGGTCGGCGCCACGGTGGAGGAACGAGCCAAACGCCGGCGCGAAGACAAGAGCATCCTGGATTGGGTGACGAGCGAGATCGGGCGGCTGCAGCGCACGCTCGGCCCGGTGGATCGGGCCCGACTCAGCGATTACCTCGACGACGTGCGCGAGATCGAACGCCGCATCCAGAAGGTCGAGACCTTGAACAGCAGCGGCGAGCAGCGCGCGCTGCCGGGCGCGCCGATCGGGGTGCCCGATTCCTTCTCCGAGCACGTCAAGCTGATGTTCGACCTGCAGGCCGTGGCTTTTGCAAGCGACATCACGCGCGTGTTCTCGTTCAAGATGGGCCGCGACGCCTCGGGCCGCGTGTATCCGGAGAGCGGCGTCAGCACCGGCTTCCACCCGGCCTCGCACCACCAGGGGCGCGAAGACCGGGTCACCGAGTTCGCCAAGATCAACGCCTATCACGTCAGCCTCATCCCCTACTTCCTCGAGAAGCTGCGTCAGACGCCGGAAGGCGACGGCAACCTGCTCGACAACACGCTCATCGTCTACGGCTCGCCGATGGGCGACTCCAACGTGCACAACCACAAGCGCTGCCCGCTGTTCCTGGTCGGGCATGGCGGCGGTCAGCTCAAAGGCGGCCTGCACATCAAGGCGGCTGACGGCACGCCGATGGCCAACGCGATGCTGTCGGTCGGGCAGGCGCTGGGCCTGGAGCTGCCGTCGTTTGGCGACAGCACCGCGGCGATGGACTTGAACGCGGCGACACCCGTCACCGCCGCGCGCTAGCGAAGGCACGAGTGACCATGACACGACGACGCGTGGGATGGGCCGTGAGCGCGAGCCTCGTGCTCGCCGTCGCGGCGACCGGGCGAGCCTCGCCGGCAGTGCCCAGTGAGACATCGCTGCGCGCGCCGGCCGCGCGCGGCAGCGTGGCCGACGCGGTGATGAACGGCGATGCCGCGGCCGTGCGCACCTTGCTGCGCGCCGGCGCCGATGTGAACGCCGCGCAGGGCGACGGCATGACGGCGCTGCACTGGGCGGCGCTCAAGAACGAGCCCGAGATCGCCGAGATGCTGCTGTTCGCCGGCGCCAATCACGCCGCCGTCACTCGTCTCGGCGTCTACACGCCGCTCCATCTGGCGGCCAGGGCCGGCAGTGCGCCGATTGTCGCCGCGCTCATCGCCGCGGGCGCCGACGTGAGGGTGCGCGCTACCACCGGCACCACGCCCTTGATGCTGGCCGCCGAGTCGGGCGTGCTCGAAGCCGTGCAACACCTGGTGACTGCCGGGGCCGATGTGAACGCACTCGAGAATGCGAAGGGGCAGTCGGCGTTGATGTTCGCGGCCGCGCACGACCGCACCAGCGTCGTGGCGTTCCTGCTCGCCCAGGGCGCGGATCACACGCGCACGACGACGGTGGTCGATCTTGCCCGGCTGACCGATCCGGGCGAGGGGCAGGCTCCTCGTGTCGCCGCCCGGCCCGGCGGCGGCGACGCGGTGGCCGGGCGCCCGGTGCAGATCCCGGGACTCAGCCGCCAGTTTCGTTACAACGAGCTCATCGGCACGCAGGGCGGCCTCACGGC
>JBDTWC010000685.1:0-2514 GCA_040006875.1 Acidobacteriota bacterium
ACGACGTGCGCCAGCATGCCTTCGAGCCGTTCTTCACGACCAAGGGCCAGGCCACGGGCCTGGGCCTCTCCATCTGCCGGGGCATCGCCGAACAGGCCGGTGGCCACATCCTCGCCGACTCGATTCCGGGCCAGGGCACCACGATGCGGGTCTATCTGCCGTGGGCGGATGCCCCGGCGGCGGCGCCGGCGCCGCCGCTCACCCGCGGCGCGTCGGGCGCCCAGCGGGTGGTGCTGCTGGTCGAAGACGAGGCCGACGTGCGCCACATCGTGGCCGAGATCCTGCGCCGCGCCGGCCTCGTGGTGCACTCCGCCGACGGGCTCGCGGCCACGCAGGCGCTGCTCGAGCGCGGACTGGGGCCGATCGACCTGCTGCTGACCGACCTGGTGCTGCCCGGCGGCAACGGCCTGGAAGTGGCCAAGCGGGTGCGGGCGTCGTATCCCGATGTGCCCGTGCTGTTTATGTCGGGATACTCCGAGAGCGTCTTCTCCGGCGGCGCTCAGGTCGAGCACTTGCTCCAAAAGCCCTTCACGTCGCGGGTGCTACTCGACCGGATCGGCGCTCTGATCGACGGCCGCTGAGGCGGCTGGGATCGGGCGAGTGGATTGAAGCGCGGGCGGCGGGCGCCGATATCTCGTGAAACCCCATGAGTGTCGCCGCCGAACAGATCCACGTCGCCCGACAACCCATCCTCGATGCCCGCAGCCAGGTCTTCGGCTACGAGTTGCTGCATCGGCGCTCCGAGCAGGCCACCGCCTTCTCGGGCAACGGCGAACACGCGTCGGCGCAGGTCATCGGCGATGCCATGCTCGCGATCGGCTTCGACACGCTGACCGATGGCCGGCGGGCCTTCGTGAACCTGGCGTCGTCGACGCTGATGTCCGATGCGAGCAGCGTGCTCGACCCGGAGCAAGTGGTGCTCGAGATTCTCGAGCATGTCGAGATTTCCCCTGAAGCGATCGCCATGTGCGAGTCGCTGGCCAAGCGCGGCTACGCGCTCGCGCTCGACGACTTCGTGCCCGGATCGTCGGCCGAGGCGCTGCTGCCGTTTGCCAAGTTCGTGAAGCTCGACGTACTTGCGCTGAGCGACGACGTGCTGGCGGTGACGGCCGCGCGCATGCTGCGCCAGGGCGTGTCGGTGATCGCGGAGAAGGTCGAGACGGCGAGCGACTTCGCGCGCGCCAAGGCGGCCGGCTGCGCCCTCTTCCAGGGCTACTACTTCTGCCGCCCGACCACCTTCTCGGCCACGTCGCTCTCCACCAGCCAGGTGGCGCAGGTGCGGCTCATGGCCGCACTCTACAAGCCGTCGGTGTCGCTCGCGGCGATCGAAGAGCTGCTCAAGCACGACACCTCGCTCACCTACCGCGTGCTGCGCACGGTGAACTCCGCCGGCTTTGGACTGCGCCGCGAGGTGCGGTCGATCCGCGAAGCGCTGCTCATGCTCGGCCTGGATCAGGTGCGAAAATGGACTTCGATCTGGGTGCTCGCGGGCATGAATCGCGGCCCGTCGGAGCTGATCACGATGACGGTGCTGCGCGGCCGCTGCTGCGAGCTGCTCGGCCAGAACGTCGGCCACTCGGACGACGGTGGCTACTTCTTGCTCGGCCTGTGTTCGCTCCTCGACGCACTGCTCGGTCAGCCGATGGCGGAGGTGGTGCGCGAGCTGCCGCTCGACGAGGAGATCCGCGCGGCGCTGCTTGGCGAGGACAACCAGCCACGCCGCGTGCTCGATGCGGTGGTGCACTACGAGAAGGGCCGCTGGCTTCAGGCCGAGGCGGCCGCATCGGTCCTCGATCTGCCCGATGACGTCCTGGCCTCCGCCTACACCGACGCGCTGTCGTGGACGCGCACCCTCACCCGCGCCACCGCTGCCTGAGCGGTAGCGCGACCCCGCCCCTGGTTGCACGGAATTTTTACCGGCTGCACGGTTTGTAGTGCCGTGCAGTGCAATGATGTGCGGGCTTAACGGTTTGCAGACCGTTACGGCAGAAGGGTCCGACGCGTGACTTCGCAGTCTCAAGGTCGGCGCGCCGGTCACCTCCCCCCGGCGCGACGCACTGTGCTCATCGCCGGGGGAGCCGCCGCCCTGCGCGCGATCCTCGAAAGTCGGGTAGCCGCGCACGGCTACAGCGTGGAAGTGGCTGCCGACGCCAGCGCTGCCCTGTCGGCGATCGTGATGCACGCGCCCGACGCGGTGGTGCTGGCTGATGCGGGCGCCGGGTTCGATGTCCGTGAGGTGTGTCGCCGCATCCGCGCCCACACCGGCTCGCGGCGCACGCCCGTGGTGCTCCTGCTCCCCGCGGGCGAGGCCCTGCCGGTGGCGCCGTCGCTCGACGCCGACGTGCTTCCGATCGATGACCGTTCGGACGCGCTCGTCACGTGGCTCGACGCGCAGTTGCCGCCGGCTGCGTCGGCGGCGGACTGGCTGCGACTGACCCTGGCGCAGACCGCCGATGACGCGGGCGCGGCGGCGACCACCCCTGGCGATGCCACCGCCGACGTGACCTGGCGCCT
>JBDTWC010000686.1:0-2513 GCA_040006875.1 Acidobacteriota bacterium
TGGGGCAGTTCTGCGCCACGGTTGAGTACTTTCCGCTGTGGGCCAAGGCCTCGGCCGCGCGCCGCGTGGCCGCGCTCGCCGTCGGCATCGCCTCGCCGCGCCCGTTCAGCACCGTGGCGCACCGCTCACCAGCGTTCCAGCAGCGCGTCGCCGGCGCTCTTCGCGGCGGCGGCTACGACCTCGTGCACGTCGACACCATCGCCCTGAATCGCTTCCTGGGCCAGTGGCCCGAGGTGCCGACGGTACTCACGCACCACAACATCGAGTCGATGCTGCTCGAGCGACGCGCCGCGGTCGAAACGCGAACCCTGCCCCGTCTGGTGCTGCAGCGCGAGGCGCGCAAGCTGGCCCGCTACGAGGCCAGGGTGGCGCCGCGCTACGACGCCAATCTCATGATGTCGGTCGACGACGCGCGCCTGCTCGAGCGCCGCGTGCCCGGCGTGCTCACCGCCGTGGTGCCCAACGGCGCCGACATCACCTACTTCGCGCCCGGAGACCGGGCCGAGGAAACGCCGGCCCTGATCTACACCGGCGGCATGAACATGCTCGCCAACAAGGACGCCGTGCTGCACTTCCTCGACGCGATCTGGCCGGCCATCGTGGCCCAGGTGCCCGACGCCCGCTTCTTCGCCGTGGGTCAGGATCCGCCCGAGGAACTGCAGGCTGTGGCGCGTCGCGATCCGCGCGTCGTCGTCACCGGCAAGGTGCCCGACATTCGGCCCTACGTGCGCCAGTCCGCTGTCTACGTCGTGCCGATCCGCGTCGGCGGCGGCACGCGCCTCAAGGTGCTCGACGCGATGGCGTCGGGCAAGGCCATCGTGTCCACCTCGATCGGATGTGAAGGCATCGACGTGCGGCCCGGACAGGACCTGATCGTCGCCGACACGCCCGAGACGTTCGCGGCGGCCACCGTGGCGCTGCTGCGCGATCCGGAACGCCGGCGCGCCCTCGGCGAGTCGGCCCGCCAGCGCATGGAGAGCAAGTACGCCTGGTCCGCCGTGGGCGACCTGCTGCTCGTGGCGTATGGGCGGGCCGCTGACGCCCATCGACGACGCCATCAGACCACGTGACTCCCATGCATAAGATCGCGCACGGTCGGCGAGGAATGCGGACATGAACCGGTACGTGACGGCGGCCTACCAGTGGGCGCCCGTGTGGGCCCAGAATCTTCTGCTCACGGGCTATGGGGCGCTGCTCGAGCGCGAGCGCTATGGCGGTCGGTTCCTCGAATTCCGTGCGCTGCTGCAGCGGTCCGAGCACTGGAGCACCTCCGACCTCGAGGCGTATCAGGACGAGCGCCTGCGCGAGGTCGTCGCACACGCCTACGCCACCGTGCCGTTCTACCGCACGCGCTTCGACGCGCTGCGGCTCACGCCGGCCGATATCCGCGGGCGCGCCGATCTGCCCAAGATTCCGTTGCTCACCAAGGACGACATCCGGAAGCACTTCGACGAGCTTCGCTCGACCGCCGTGCCGGCCGCCGAGATGCGCAGCGGTCACACAAGCGGCACCACCGGCACACCACTCACTGTGGGTTACGACCAGGACACGGTGTGGATGACCTACGCGGTGTTCGATCGCCACTACCGCTGGGCTAACCTGAAGCTCGAGCGGAACGGCGACCGAATCGCGGTGGCGCGCGGCAACGTGATCGTGCCGCTCAGCCAGCGGGAGGCGCCCTACTGGCGCTTCAACCGCCGGCAGAACCAGATGCTGCTGTCGTCGTTCCACATGTCGCGGCAGACCCTGCCGGCCTATTTCGAGGCGCTGCGGAAGTTCCAGCCGGCGGTGCTCGACGGCTATCCCTCGACGCTCTACCTGTTGGCGAAGTATCTCGAGACCCGGGGCGAGACGTTCCCGCTGCGCGCGGCCGTCACCTCGTCGGAGACGCTCTACGGCTTCCAGCGCGAGGCCATCGAGCGCAGCTTCCAGTGCCGCGTGTTCGACTACTTCGCGCTGGCCGAACGAGCGGTCTTCTCGGGCGAGTGCCAGCGCCACGAAGGGCACCACGTGGCGATGGAGTACGGGGTCGCGGAGGTCACGAGCGATGCCGGCATGCCCTTGTCCCGCGGTGAAACCGGGCGTCTCGTCGGCACCACACTGCACAATCGCGCCATGCCGCTTCTGCGCTACGAGACCAACGACATGACCGCGATGCGCGCCGCCTCGTGCAGCTGCGGCCGCGGCCTCGAGCTGATGGAAGACGTGACTACGAAGGCCGAAGACGTGCTCACGCTCAAGGACGGCCGCCTGATCTCGCCGTCGGTGCTGACCCATCCGTTCAAGCCGCTCGACTGCATCGAGGGCTCGCAGATCGTGCAGACCTCACCCGACGCGATCACGGTGCGGCTGATCCCAGGCGATCGCTACACCGACGCCATGACCGTGCACCTGGTGAAGGAGCTGAAGGCGCGGCTCGGGCAGGACGTGAGCGTCGAGGTCCAGTTCGTGGACCAGCTGGAGACGTCGCCCAACGGCAAGTTCAAGTGGGTGATATCGAAGGTGCCGCTGGG
>JBDTWC010000687.1:0-2510 GCA_040006875.1 Acidobacteriota bacterium
TCAGCCGAACCTCGACGGACCGCTGCCCTATGTGGCGGAACCCGCCAATCCGCGCTACCTGACTTCATACGTGATCAAGACGAACTTCGGCGGGCCGGAAGCGCGGCCCGCGGCGCAGCCGCTCGACATCTCGTATCTGGGCGCGGCCATTCTCGAGGCCGCCGGCCTGCCTCTCGGCCCGGTGTTCGACGCCAACCGCCGGATGCGACAGCTGTGTGAGGGGCGCCTGACGGATTGCCCCGATCGCGCGCTCACCGACAGCTACCGCGCGCATCTCTATCACGACCTGCAGGTGGCGCAGCTGCCCTGAGCTGTCGCCCACGAGCACCCGGTTCGGTCACACGCCGGCGTACCAGGCCCATCCTTGTTTCGGGTTGCCCTTGT
Source organism: Acidobacteriota bacterium (assembly GCA_040006875.1). Taxonomy (GTDB): domain Bacteria; phylum Acidobacteriota; class Vicinamibacteria; order Vicinamibacterales; family UBA2999; genus CADEFD01. The sequence goes on from JBDTWC010000687.1 coordinate 385, forward strand.
CGCCGCCGTCATCGAGCTGCTCGGTGACGGACATGCGGGTGAGGAACTTCATGCTCTTGTGGCCGACCTGCCGCTCCACGCGCAGGCGTAGCGGCGCGCCGTGCGCCACCGGCAGATCGCGACCGTTCATGCCATAGGCGAGCAGCGTTTGCGGATGGAGCGCGCCGCACACGCGGCGGGTGATCTGGGTGCGCGCGGGCAAGGCCTCGAGCTGCGCCAGCGAGAACGCGCCCGGCCGCGACACCAGGCCGTCGACCGCGAGCCCGCGTGACCCTCGATCGGCGTCGTCATGCGCGCAGCCTACTCCGTTCGGAACGTCACCGACTGCGTCAGACGCTGCTCACGCGCGGCCTACGAGCCGGCCCGCGCATTCCACGCGGCCACCGCCGCGGCCAGCGCCGTGGCCACGTCTTCCACGATCGTGAGGTGCTGTTCGAGCGCGGCAAGGTGGGCGTTGTCGAGCGCGCGCAGCAGCTTGAACCCGAACGTCGGGTAGCCGAGGAACCACGTGCCCTGGTCCGTCTCGATACCCACCCACACGCGCCCATCGGCCACCGACGCATGCACCCAGAGACCCTGGCGCGCCAGGAGCAGCAGGTGTTCCTGCACCTGCGGCGTGCACACGGCGCGGGCAAACGGCTCCCAGTTGCTGACCACGCGGTAGTGCTCGTCGACGACGAAGCCGTCGAGGGCCGCGCTCTCGCCCGGGCCGGCGACCTGATGGGCGAACTCGTGACGCGAGCGCACGAGCACGTGGAAGTCGTCGTCGCGCTCCGGCAGGTCGGCCCACGCCATCTGCCCCGCGAAGTAGCGATCGGTGTTCGAGAAGTCCTGGCCAGAGCTGGTCACGACGCTTTCGAGCTCGAACATCTCGAAGGCCAGGTCGCCGGCGCGCCAGCGGATCTGGTTGCCGCTCGGGAACGGCGCGTCGCGCACGAGATGCGAACGCTCGAGCGTGCGCTTCGGGGCCTCGGCGCGGGCGCTGTAACGTGCGCCGGGCCGCATCCCGGCCACGAGCGGCTGCAGCACTTCGCTTTCGAGCCGGCGCAACGAGCCTTCGGCGGCGGTCGCGGCCGGCGTCGCCCACCACATACCGGCCCTCCACACGAGCCAGACGGTGACCGCGTAGGCAACGAGCGCGCCGAGCGTGGCGGGATCGGTGTGCCAGCCCGGATCCCACGTGAACTGGTAGACAAGCAGCCCCGCACCGCCGACCGCGGTGACGAGCACGAGCACGCAGCCCGGCGCCGCGGCGCTAGCCCCGGCGTTCATGTCGGCGCGAATGGCGGTCAGCGCGGGCGCGAAGCGGTCGATGGTGACGGGCGCTCTGAAGGGCACGGGTGCGCAGCATATACGAAGCCAACTGCGATACGCTCCGGCGCCATGCTACTTGGCGGCGTTGAAGCCGGTGGCACCAAGTTCGTGTGCGTCGTGGGCACCGGCCCCGACGACGTGCGCGCCGAACTGCGCGTGGCCACCACCTCGCCTGGCGCCACGCTGGCCGCCGCGCTGTAGTTCTTCCGGGCGCAGCAGGTCACGCACGGTCGCCTCGCCGCGCTGGGCATCGGCTCGTTCGGGCCCGTCGACCTGCATCCGGCCTCGGCAGGGCTTCGTGTGCACGCTCGCGCCGCAGCGCGTCGTGATCGGCGGCGGGGTGATGGAGCAGCCGGACCTGCTCGCGCGCGTGCGGCGCGATCGACAGGCGCTGCTGCGCGGCCACATCCAGGCGCCGGAACTGCTCGGTGGCATCGGCGCCTACGTCGCGCCGCCCGTCCTGGGCCGGCGCGCGGGTGTGATCGGGGCGCTGGTGCTGGCCGGGCGCGCCGTGGCTACGGCGTCGCGGCCCTCTCCAACTGTTCCATGACGCGCAGGATGTTGCCGCCGAGGATCTTGTGCACGTCGGCCGCGGAATAGCCTTTGCCCAGCAGGGCGGCGGTGATCTTGGGCAACTGCGATGCGTCCGCCAAGCCAATCGGCATGGTGGCGCCGTCGAAGTCCGAGCCGAGGCCGACGTGATCCACGCCCGCCACGTCGACCGCATGGGTGATGTGCTCGATGATCTTCTCCCAGCGCACCGCCGGCAGCGTGCCCGCGTCCATGGCCGCGCGGGTCAGGCGCGCCGTTTC
>JBDTWC010000688.1:0-2507 GCA_040006875.1 Acidobacteriota bacterium
CGATGCCGAGCACCTACGACGAATCGACGCCGCGTGCCTATGCGTTCTATCCCGGCGGCACGGGCTTGCAGCGTTGGCATCGCGCGCTGCTCCGGCGGCTGATGGAGGCGGAGGGCTTCGCCGTCAATCCCCTGGAGTGGTGGCACTTCGACTACAACGACTGGCGCCGCTACGGCATCGGGAACGTGGCTTTCGACCGCATCGGGCGCGGCCCGGCACGCGACGACTCCGCGGCGCCTGGACCGCCGTTTGCGCTGGCGGCGAGCGCCGTCGTGGAGTGACCTCCCTCAGCCCTGGCCCGGCCGATGCCCCGGCGGCGACGAACGAGTTCGGTGCGACCGACGTAATACCCAGTGGACCCGGGAGGAGATCGCCGTGCACACGCTTCTACGAGACATCCGCCACGGTGTGCGCAGCCTGCTGAGGCACCGCGGCTTTGCCGCTACCGCCATCCTGTCGCTGGCCCTGGGCCTGGGCGCCAACAGCGCCCTCTTCAGCATCTTCAACAGCCTGCTCTGGCGTCCCCTGCCGGTGACCGCGCCCGACGAGCTCGTCGTGCTCTACCGCAAGAACGCCACGCAGACCTTCTACGACTCCTTCTCGTATGCCGAGTTCGAGGACTACCGCGAGCAGGCCGGGTCGGTGTTCAGCGGGCTCACCGGCTACGGGCTGGCGGAAGTGGCGCTCGGGCCCACGGGCGGCACGGGCGGCGCGGGCGGCGCCGCCACCCGGGTCATCGGCGAGCTGGTCACCGCCAGCTACTTCGACGTGCTCGGGGTGCGCCTCGCCCAGGGCCGCGGCTTCGGACCGGGCGATGACGGCCCGGGCGCGCCGCTGGCCGTGGTGGTGAGCCACGCGTTCTGGGTGGCGCGGCTGGGCGCCGATGCGGCGGCCGTGGGACGCCCGATCACGCTCAACAATCAGGCCGTCACCGTGGTCGGCGTGGCGCCCGAGCCGTTCCGGGGCACCTTCGCGGTCTACATGCAGCCCGAGCTGTGGCTGCCTGCGGCGGCGATGCCGCAGCTGAAGCCCGCGCAGGCGACGTTCCTCACCGACCGCCACACCACCGCCCTGCGCCTGCTCGGCCGGCTGGCGCCCGGCGTGAGCCTGGCCCAGGCGCAGGCGGTCGTGGACACGATCGCCGCACGCCTGGCCGCGACGCATCCGGACACGAACAAGGACATGAAGGCGTTCGTGTTCCGCGAGCTCGATGCGCGGCCCGAAGTGGAGATCGCCGCGGCCGCCAATACCGTGGCGATGATCTTCCTCGGCCTGACCGGGCTCGTGCTGCTCATCGCGTGTGCCAACGTGGCCAACCTGCTGCTGGCGCGCGCGGCGTCACGGCGTCGCGAGGTGGCGATTCGGCTGGCCATCGGCGCCGGACGCGCCCAGCTCATTCGCCAGTTCCTGGTCGAGTCGCTGCTGCTGGCCGGCGTGTCGGGCGTGCTCGGGGTGGGCCTCGGCGCGATCGCCTCCACGCTGCTCGGCGGGATCCGCGTGCCCACCGATCTCCCGCTCGACCTGTCGTTCCACACCGACCTGCGCGTGGCGGTCTACACGTTCGGCCTGGCCGCGCTGGCGGCCGTGGTCTTCGGCCTGTGGCCGGCGTGGCAGCTCACGAGGACGGATCTCGTGCCGGCGCTCAAGGACGACGGCACGTCGGCCACCCGGGGGGGCCGGCGCCTCAGCCTGTCGAACGCGCTGGTCGTGGCGCAGGTGGCCGCGTCGCTCGTGGTCCTGATCGTGGCGGGGCTGTTCGTGCGCAGCGTGGGCGGCGCGCGCACGCTCGATCCGGGCTTCGACATCGACCACCGCGTCGTGCTGTCGCTCAATCCCGGCCTGCGCGGGCTCGACCAGGCCGGCACCCGCGCCTTCTACCGGCGCGCGTATGACGCCGTGGCCGCGGTGCCGGGCGTAGAGGCCGCCACGCTGGCCCAGTTCGTACCGCTCGACTTCTCCATCGACGGCGGCGACTTCGTGGTGGAAGGGCGTGCCGTGGAACCCGGCGGCGAAGGCCTCCAGGCGATGTCGTCGTCGGTGGACGAGCACTACTTCGCCACGCTCAACACCGCCATCCGGCGCGGCCGCGCCATCACCGCCAGAGACACCCTCGACGCTCCGGCCGTGGCCATCGTGAACGAGACGTTCGCCGCCGCGGCGTGGCCCGGCCAGGACGCCGTGGGCCGGCGCATTCGTCTCGCGCGCGCGGATGCGCCGTGGATGGAGGTCGTCGGCGTGTCGGCCGACGGCAAGTACCGGCAGCTCACCGAGTCGCCTCGGCCCTTCGTGTGGACGGCGCTCGCCCAACAGACGGCACCGAGTGCCACCCTGGTGGTGAAGGGCGGACGCGACGCCGCGGCCATGCTGAATGACGTGCGGCAGGCCATCGCCACGGTGGACCCGGCCGTGCCGGTCTACGACGCCAAGACCATGGACGCCTTCATGGAGCGCGCCTACCTGGGCCCGCGCCTGGCGGCCCTGGTGATCGGCCCGGCCGCGATCTGCGC
>JBDTWC010000689.1:0-2506 GCA_040006875.1 Acidobacteriota bacterium
GGTCACCAGGGCCACGCAGCCCGCGCCCGACGCCCGCTTCGCCGACGTGCTCGAGTTGCGCGACACGCTGAACGGCCTGACCGACGACGGCCAGCTGCGGCCCGTGGAACGGCCGCTGGCGCGCTGGCCTGCAGTGGCCGCGAGCGTGCTGGCCACGATGATCGTGGGGTCGAGCGCTTGGTGGTACTTCACGCCGCCGGTCGTGGTGGAGAAGGCGCCGGTGTCGGTGCTGGTCGCCGACTTCGAGAACAAGACCGGCGATCCGGTGTTCAACGGCGTCGTCGAACAGGCCCTTGGGCTGGGCATCGAAAGCGCGTCGTTCGTCACGCAGTTCCCGCGGCGCGACGCGTTGCGGGTGGCGGCCGGGATCAAGCCCGGCGCGACGCTCGACGAACAGACCGCGCGGCTGGTGGCGCTGCGCGAGGGCGTGGCACGGGTGCTCGTGGGCACGGTCGAGCCGTCGGGGTCGCACTATCGCATCACGGCCCGATTGCTGGCTGGCGGCAACGAGCCGGGTGCGACCGAAACGTCCTTGAGCGTCGATGCCGTCGATCGCACCGCCGTGCTGGATGCCGTCGGACGCTTGGCGGGTGAGGTGCGCGAGGCGCTCGGCGACGATCGCGTCGGCGACGCGCCGGGCACGACGCAGGAAACTTTTACCGCGGCCAGCCTCGAGGCTGCCGCCGCCTACGCCAAGGCGCAGGAACTGCAGGTGGCCGGCAAGGTCGAGGATGCCATCGCGCAGTACCAGAAGACGCTGCGGCTCGATCCGGAAATGGGCCGGGCGTACTCGGGGCTCGCGGCTCAATACACCAATCTGGCGCGCACGGCCGACGCTGAGACGAACTACCAGCAGGCGCTGGCCCGTCTCGACCGGATGACGGATCGCGAAAAGTTCCGCACGCGGGGCAGCTACTACCTGTTCGCCCGCAAGCCCGAACTGGCGGCCCAGGAATTCACGGCGCTCGTGAAGGCCTATCCGGCCGACACCAGCGGCCTGGCGAATCTCGCGCTGGCCTCGTTCTATCAGCGCGACATGGCGCAGGCGCTCGAGCAGGGTCGCCGCGCCGTCGCGATCTTTCCGAACAACGTGCTGCGCCGCTCGAACGTGGCCCTCTACGCCATGTACGCGGGGCAGTTCGAGGAAGCGATCAAAGCGTCGGAAGCCGTGCACGCGTTGAACCCCACGTACCTCAAGGCGTTCGTTGCGCGCGCCCTCTCGCAGCTGGCGCTGGAGCGGGTCGCCGACGCCACCGCGACCTACACCGCCCTGGCGGCCACGAGTGCCTCCGGCGCGTCGTTCGCGTCGGCGGGCCTGGCCGACCTGGCGCACTTCCAGGGGCGATTCGCCGACGCGGCCGCCGAGCTCGCGCGCGGCATCGCGGTCGACACCGCGGCCGACAACACCACCGGCGTGGCCCTCAAGCGAGTGGCCCTGGCGCAGGTGCGCCTTGCGCAGAACGACATGGCCGGAGCGGCGCGAGAAGCCGAGGCGGCCAGCACAGGCAGCGTGTCCGACGCCGTGCATACCGCCGCGGGTCTGGTGCTGGCCGCCGCGGGCCGGGCTGCGCCCGCAGAGCTTTTGGCCGGCGCCCTCGCCACGCGACTCGAAGCCGACCCGCAGGCTTACGGCCGGCTGGTGCTGGCCGAGCTCGCCCTGGCGCACAAGGAGCCGCGCAAGGCCGTCGAGTACGCCCGCGAGGCGCAGAAGCTCGCCGACACGTGGCAGGGCCGCGTGATCCTCGGACGCGCCTACCTCGGGGTCAACGCGTTTCCCGAGGCGTACACGGAACTCGAGGCCGCGTTGAAGCGTGTCGGCGAGGTCACCGCCGTGTACCTCGACGACGTGCCCACGCTGCGGGCACTGCCCGCCGTCTACTACTACATGGGACAGGCGCAAGAAGGCCTCAAGAGCCGGGCGGCCCGGACGTCGTTCGAGACCTACCTCAGGCTGCGCGGCGCGGGCGAGACCCACGCGATGCTGAGCGACGCCCGTCGGCGTCTCGCGGGCTCGTAGTTCGCGGCGAGCGACGGTCCAGGGAAGCGGCCGGATCCCCGGCCTCCGGCAGGTGTGACAATTCCAGCAGCGTGAAAGCCCCCGACCAGGCGCGCTGGCAGCGCGTGCGCGATGTCTTCGACGCGGTCGCCGATGTGCCGGTGGAGGCTCGCTCTGAGCGTCTCGCTGCGCTGTGCGGCGCCGACGCCGGGCTGCACCGAGAGGTGGAGTCGCTGCTGGCGCACGACGACTCGCCCTGTGATCCGATCGGCCAGGCCGTGGGCCGGGCCGCGCTCGCCGCGACCGACGCCGCCTCACCGGGGGCGCGCGGGGGCGCGCTGCTGCATTGCCGCCGGCCGAGCCGATCGGCGAAGGCGGCATGGGCGTAGTATGGCCGGCCGTCGACGAGACGCTCGGCCGCGACGTGGCCATTCAGATGCTGCCGCACGGGGTCAACAACGACCCGCAGCGTTGGGCGCGCTTCGAGCGCGAAGCGAAGCTACTGGCGTC
>JBDTWC010000690.1:0-2505 GCA_040006875.1 Acidobacteriota bacterium
GTGGGCCTCGCCGCCCTGGCCGGCGTCGGCTACGGGCTGGTCTACGCCATCACGGGCTCGATCGTGGCCGCGATTGGCGCCCATGTCGCCCTCAACTTCCTGCATCTGCTGCTCTTCAGCTACCCGGCACTGGCTGCCGCGGGGTGACGAGTGACTGCGCGGCTGCGCCGGGCCGCCGGTATACTCGCGCCCATGACGCGTTCCCGATCGCTGGCTCTTCCCGTGGCCGTAGCGGCTGCTTGCATCACGGTGGCTTTAGTCGCCGCCCGTCAGGCTCCGGCGCCAGACCCGGCCGCCGCCTTCACGGTGCGCGACGAGATGATTGCCGCGCGCGACGGGGTGAAGCTCTTCACCAAGATCTTCACGCCCAAGAATCAATCGGGGCCGCTGCCGATCGTCTTCCGCCGTACGCCCTACGGCATCGACGGCGCCGCCGGCTCGTTTACGCGCTACTACAAGGCGCTCGCCGACGAGGGCTACATCTTCGTGTTCCAGGACATCCGCGGGAAATTCAAGTCCGAGGGCCAGTTCGTGATGCAGCGCCCGGCACGCACACCCGGCGACACCAAGAGCCTCGACGAGGGCACCGACACCTACGACACGATCGAGTGGCTGCTCAAGAACGTGCCGCAGAACAACGGCCGCGTGGGCATGCTGGGCGTGAGCTACGACGGCTGGACCACGATCATGGGCGCGATCGAGCCGCATCCAGCCCTCAAGGCCATCTCGCCGCAGGCCTCGCCCGCCGACATGTGGCTCGGCGACGACTTCCATCACAACGGCGCGTTTCGCTTGAGCTACGCGTTCGAGTACGCCGCCATGATGGAAGCCGGCAAGGACGTGAAGGACTTCGAGTTCGATCGCTACGACACCTTCGACTGGTATCTGTCGCTCGGTCCGCTGAGCGCCGTGAATCGCAAGTACCTGCGTGAGTCGATTCCGACGTGGAACGACTACGTTCGCCATCCCGACTACGACGAGTTCTGGAAGAAGCAGACGATGATTCCCTACATCCGGTCGGTGAAGGTGCCGACGCTGAACGTGGCCGGCTGGTGGGATCAGGAAGACTTCTACGGTCCGGTCACGATCTACGAAGCGCTCGAGAAGTACGACACCGCCAACCAGAACTTCCTGGTCGTGGGCCCGTGGAACCACGGCGGCTGGACGCGCGACGGCACGGCGCTCGGCCCGATCGCCTTTGGCGCCGACACCGCCGCCTACTTCCGCGACCAGGTGCAGGCGCCGTTTTTCGCCTACTTCCTCAAGGACAAGGGCACGCGCGACTTCGCCGAGGCCCTGACCTTCGAATCCGGCGCCAACCAGTGGCGCAAGTGGAGCCAGTGGCCGCCCAAGGCCGAGACCAAGACCGTGGGCCTCTACTTCGGCGCCGACGAAATGCTTGCCATCGGCACTGCGCCGGCGGCCGGCGCGGTCGGGTCTGACTCGTTCGTGTCCGACCCCGCGCATCCCGTGCCCTATCGCCAGCGCCCGATCCAGCCCACCTATTTTCCGGGCGGCTCGAAGTGGTCGACGTGGCTGGTCGAGGATCAGCGCTTCGTCGACGATCGCGCCGACGTGCTCAGTTGGGAGAGCGCGCCGCTCACCGCCGACATGACCATCGCCGGCGAAGTGGTGGCCAAGCTGTTCGCCTCGACCACCGGCACCGACGCCGACTGGGTGGTGAAGCTCATCGACGTGTATCCGGAGCACAATCCCGACAACTGGAATCTGGCCGGCTATCAGCTCATGGTGTCGAACGAGGTCTTCCGGGGCCGCTATCGCAAGGGCCTCGACACGCCGACGCCGATTCCTGCCGGCGCGGTCGAGCCCTACACCTTCAGCCTGCACACGCAGAACTACACCTTCAAGGCCGGCCATCGCGTGATGGTGCAAGTGCAGAGCACGTGGTTCCCGATCATCGACCGGAACCCGCAGACCTTCACCAAGAGCATCTTCGACGCCGAGGCGAAGGACTTCGTGAAGGCCACGCATCGCGTGTATCGCTCGGCTCGCTACCCGTCGCGCGTGGAAGTACCGGTGGTGTCGCGCTGACGCAGGCGCGGCGAGGCCGTGGCGGTGCCCGTCGTGGCGTAGCGCACCGGCCGGTCGTCCGCCACCTGTCACGAATGTCTCGGTCTCCGGGAGATCGAGGAGGTGCACCCCTCAGGCTGGGACATAGGTCAGCCGAACAGCGTCCTCGCCGACACGCTCGCTCGCCAGCATGCGGAGCGGCGGCCGGGCGCCGGCAAAGTAGGGCTTGCCGCCACCGAGCACGAACGGGCGGAGATAGAGGCGATACTCGTCGATGAGACCGAGGTCGGTGAGACTCGCCGCCAGGGCGGGCCCCGCGACGTCGATCTCACCCTCGACGTCAGCCTTCAGCGTGCGCACAAACGCGTCGACGTTCTCCGCAACGAGGGTGGCGTTGGCGCCGACCGACGTCAGCGTCCGTGACACGACCCATTTCGGCTGCGCCCGCCACGCCGCCGCAAAGTCGTGCTCGAC
>JBDTWC010000691.1:0-2505 GCA_040006875.1 Acidobacteriota bacterium
GCTGCGACCCGGTCCCAATGGGTATCGCACCGAGATCTACATGCCGCCCGGTTGCGATCTCAAGAGCGATGGCCTGTTCTGCCGTTGCGGTCCGGCTCGCAAGTAACGCGGCGAGCCGCTCGAGCGGTCCGAGCCTCAGGCAGAGTCGATGCGCAGCAGACGATCTCGGACGCCCCTCGGCCGACTTGTCATGGGGTGGCAAGAGGCCACCAGCCACGACCGTCCCGATCCAATTACGAAGTTCGTCCCAGATACCCGGCCAAACTCCTTTCGGCCTTCGGCCTCGGTCGTGGCTGCTCGTCAGGCTTCAGTAACGCCGCGGCGGCGTTGCCGCCGCGAGCGGTATCGAATCCCTGCTTTTCCTGGCGAATCTGCCGAACTCGCTCGCTGGCGTTGGGCACGACTCCCTGATCCCGCACCCGGGTCGGCCGTGCGGCGCCACGAATAGGGCCAGTGCGGTGGGGGTGGCGACCTTCAATGCCGGGGGGTGGTGAACGTGAACTTCACCATCGTGACCGCGCCGAGCGGCAAGGCGCTGCACGTGGCGGCTATTGTGAACCCTGCCGACGGCAACGGCACATGGACCGACAGTGTTGGGAACAGCGGTACGTTCGCCATTGGTGGAGCGACTACTCGGTGTCCGTCAACAGCGCGATGGTCTCTCCGTCGTACGGGTCCCGCGTGTTCGGCCACGCTTGATTCTCGCCTTCGAGCGCGTACTGTGGCGCAACCATCCAGGTGCCGTCTTCCGCGCTCCTGACGCCCAAGAGCACCCAGCCCGTGGAATGGGTGAGGCCGTGCCACAGTTGCGCCGGGGCGGCATGCCGACAACCCATTTGCGCGCAGATGGCGATCGCCAATGGCGCAATGGCGTGGCGACGCATTGTCAGCTCGACTGCGCGTGAACGCATCTCGGATCGTATTCGACATCACGAGGGCCGCGCGGGCAGCCCACGAGGTCGGCGAGCGCGCGTGCCGGTGCGGCCGCCAGCGTGCGAGCTGCCGCGGGCGCCTCGCAGGGCTCGGCTGCCCGGCGATTGCGCACATCAATATTACAAATGGTGTAATAATTAAGCTGTGACAGGTTTGCAAATGAAGCGCGCCAGGACGGCCCGGCGATGGACGCAGGCGGAACTCGCCACGCGCCTGGGCGTGTCGCAGGGATATGTCTGCCTGCTCGAACGCGGCGCACGCCCCGTACCACCAGCGATGGCAGGCATCCTGGCGCGCCTGCTCGAGATGCCGCCGTCAACACTGCCGGCCTCCGCGGACAGCGACGCCTACGACGCCGGCGGGGCGGCACGGGCGCTGGCGGCGCTTGGCTACGCGCGATTCGCGGATCGCCCCTGGCGCCGCGAGCGCAGGAATCCCGCCGAAGTGGTCCTTCGCTGCCTGCGCGCGCCGGAGGTCGACGCTCGGGTCGTGGAGGCGCTCGTGTGGCTAATAGTCGCGCACGCCGACCTCGACTGGACATGGCTGGTCCGCCACGCCAAGGCAGACGACCTGCAGAACCGCCTGGGCTTCCTGGTGTCGCTGGCGGCAGTGGCCGCGCAACGCGCGGGCCGGGCCGAGGCCCACGCTCAGCTCACGTCCGCGCGCGCCGAGCTGGAGCGGTCGCGTCTGGCGGCCGAGGGTGCCTTTCGGGCCACGCTGTCGGATGCCGAGCGGCGGTGGCTGCGGCAGCACCGTCCACCCGAGGCCGCGCACTGGAATCTATTGACGAATCTGACGGCGGCAGACATCCCCGATGCGGCGTAAGGTCCTGCACGAACCGTGGCGCGCGTTCTTCGAGGCGCTCGACCAGGAGCTCTCAACCCCATGTGACCTCCACTGCTTCGGCGGCTTCGTCCTCACCGAGCATTACGGCGTGACTCGGTCCACGATCGACGTGGATGTCATCGACGTCCGCGGTGCGACGGTCGCCGAGATCGCGCGACTCGCCGGCAGGGGCAGCGCACTGCACGGGCGCCATCGCGCGTACATCGATGTCGTCACGGTCGCAGACGTGCCCGACGACTACGAGTCGCGTCTCATCGACATGCACGTGGAGGGACTGGCTCAAGTGAAGCTCCTGGCCTTCGAGCGTCACGACCTGGTGCTGGCCAAGCTGGCGCGCAACACCGACCGCGATCGTGAAGACGTCTTGGCCCTGGCGCGAGGCCCGGGGCTGGACACTGATCTCCTCCGCTCCCGCTACGGGGACGAGTTGCGGCCCACGCTGGGCCGGCCGGACCGCGAGGACCTGACGCTGGAACTCTGGATCGAGATGATTCTCGAGATTACAGGGGAGGCGCCGACGTCGTCGGCGGCGCCAGCAACGCGAAGACTACGCCGCGGTGACCAGCCAGTTGCGAAGTTCGTCCCAGACACCCAGCCAAGCTCATCTTTAACAGTTTCGGGCGCGCGCGCATTGCTGCTAATGTAAGCCCGCGCGCCAGCGATTCGTCCTCGTTGAATTCCCGGCCATTCGTAGGGCGTCGGATGCTCGTGCCGCATCGAAGCGAC
>JBDTWC010000692.1:0-2500 GCA_040006875.1 Acidobacteriota bacterium
CGTGCACATCGACGACACCTCGGTGCGCGCCAATCTCACGGCGCCGATCGTCATCAACGCCAGGCGCATGGTCGGTCTGCAGGTCATGACGGCCGACACCGGCTACGCCGCCGACCACCTCCTGGACGGGGCCTAGCGATGTTGGTCTTCACCCGGCGGCGCGACGAGGCCATCGTCATCGGCGACGGCATCGAAGTGCGCGTCCTGCGGATCGGCCACGATGCCGTGCGCATCGGCGTCACCGCTCCTCACGAGGTGCCGGTGCACCGGCGCGAGATCTACGACGCGGTGTGCGCCGCCAATCAATCGGCTGCCGCGGCACCCGTGCCGATGCTCGAGCAGCTCGTCGGCCGGCTGCGCCTGCACCCGCCGCTCGAGCCCGTGGAGTAGCGTGCGCGGCCTCGAAGACTGGTCGCTCGTGCCGGCGGCCGAGATGGCCGAGTTGTACCGCCGCGACGCACTGCGCTGGCGCAACGACCTCGACTGGGACACGGCCGCTGCCTCCGCCGCACTCGAGCGGGCCCGCTGCAGCGGGCACGTGAACGGCTTGGTCGTGCGCCAGGCCAACGGCGCCATCGCCGGTTGGACCTATTTCCTCCTGCGCGGCAGCGAACTGCAGATCGGCGCGCTCACGGCGTCGTCGCCGCTGGCCACGCGCGCGCTCCTCGACGGCGTGTTCGCGTCTCCGGCTGCGGCGGTGGCGAGGCGCGCGCTGTGCTTCGCGTACAGCGACGCGCCGGGCGTGACCACGGCGCTGACGGAGCACGGCTTCGACGTAGGCGCCGAGTACTACCTCATGCGAGCGCTCGACCCTGTGCCTGGGCCGGCCGTCCGGTCGCTCAGGCCCTGGGTCGATAGCGACGTCGCGGCCGTGGCCGAGGTGCTCCATGCCGCCTACCGTGGCCCCGATGCACGCCGCGCGTTCGTGCCCTCAGGCGCGTTACCCGAGTGGCGCGACTACGTGCGTCAGCTCGCCGGCAGTAGCGGCTGCGGTGCGTTTGTGCCTTCGCTCTCGCCGGTGGCGCCGGGCGACGGCCGTCTCGACGGGGTGGCGCTTGTGACCCGCGTCTCCACGACCTCGGCCCATCTCGCGCAGCTGGCCGTACGGCCAGAGGCACGTGGACAGCGGCTGGGCGCGCGTCTGCTCGACCGGGTCATGGGCGACGCGGCCAGGGCAGGGTTCGCCCGTCTATCGCTACTCGTGAGCGAGACCAACGAGCGCGCTCGTCGGCTCTACGACCGGGCCGGCTTCACGACCCAGGGCAGCTTCCTCAACGCGACCCGCAGCCGTCAGCACGACGCGCGTCGCCGCGGCGCTCCCGCGGCCTGAGTCGGCGACGGTCGGAGGCGAGCCGTGCGGCGGGCTCAGCCGCGCCGATCGACCAGCGAGGCGTGGCTCAGCGACGGCGTGAGCACGCGTCGATATGCCGCCAGCGTCGTCTCGCCCTGCTCGAGGCTGGCCACGGCGGCGCGACGGGCGAGCTCGGCGTCGGCAAGTGACTGCATCGACTCCTCGTCGGTGGCGAGGATGCGCGCCACGAGCGCGCCGGCGCGCTGCCGCAGATCCAGGACGTCGCTGTAGCCGGGGAAGCGGGCCACGAGGTCGCGGGCGCTGCGCAGCCGCGCCCGCACCGGCTGCAGGTCCTGCTCGAGCGACACCAGGGCCCGCGTCAGGCGGTCGCGTTCCTCGCCCACCACGCCCAGCTCTTCGAAGTTGCGGCGCACGGTTTCGCCGCGCTGACGGGTCGCCACCACCTCGAGCTGGCCGAGCAGGGCGATCTCAGCCTCCAGCGCCGCGCGGTACTGCACCAGGCAGTCGGCCAGGTCGCGGTCGTTCACGCCGCTCCCCGGACGGATTCGGCCGGAGCGTTGGCGACGCTCACCCAGGCGCCGCGCAGGTTCTCGATCACGCGGATGGCGTCGTCGATCGGCGTGACGGCGTTGTCCTTGGTGGCATCGAGGATGCGACGGTTCACAAAGCCGTAGAGCTCATCGAGCCGCACGGCGATCTCACCGCCCTCGGCCATGTTGAGCGTGCTCTGCAGCTCCGAGATGATGGCCAGCGCGCGCGACGAGGCGTCGCGGCGAGCCGCCAGATCGCGGCGCTCGATCGCCTCGCGGGTGAGATACAGGAACTTCAAGGCGCCGTCGTAGAGCATGACGACCAGTTCGAGCGGGGTGCGCGACTGCACCTGGGTCTGCCGGTAGGTCGAGAGGCCGCGTTGAGCTGACATCCGTAGTGATCTCCGAAGCGCGTAAACAGCTAGACCGAGGCGCCGAACTGGGCGAGCGACCCGCTCTGGCTCTTGAGCTGACTCATGGCTTGATCGGCGGCGATGAACTCGCGCTGCAGCGACGCCCGGCGCACGGCCAGCCGGTCCTGCATGCTGCTGATGCTACTCGACAGACGCGAGGCCTGATCGGTGAGCAACTTGCGCGCGCCCGGCAGCAGTCCGGTGCTGTCGGTGTAGGTGTCGAGCAGCGAGTCGAGTGAGGCGAA